>CAZGKQ010000063.1:3523-7970 GCA_964526125.1 uncultured Faecalibacterium sp. | reverse complement strand
TCTGAATCCCGGATTTGCAAACCGCGCCAAGATGTGTTATACTATTGGCGCGGCTTTTTATTCATACATGGCGATGAATATCGGAGATCCGCAAAAACAAATTGTTTGCTGAAAACAGATTTCTGATGGAGGATAAGACTGATGAAAATCCTTTTTACGGCCAGTGAATGTGTCCCGTTTATCAAGACCGGCGGTCTGGCGGACGTGGTGGGTGCGCTGGCACCTGTTCTGGCGCGTCAGGGACATGATGTGCGCGTGATGCTGCCCCTTTATGCGGCGGTACCCAAGCAGTATGTGGAAAAGATGACCCATGTGACGGATTTTGAGGTTGCGCTGGGCTGGCGTCGTCAGTATTGCGGCATCGAGCTGCTGGAACAGGATGGCGTGAAGTTCTATTTTGTGGATAACAAGTTCTACTTTGGCCGTCCCTATATTTACGGCATGGGCGGCGACGAGTATGAGCGCTTCGGCTTCTTCTGCCGTGCGGCGCTCAATGCGCTGCCGTTGCTGGACTTCCAGCCGGATGTCATTCATGCTCATGACTGGCAGTCGGGCATGGTGCCGGCGCTGCTCAAGATTCAGTATGCGCATTTGCCCTTCTTCGCGAAGGTCAAGACGATGTATACCATCCACAACCTGCAATATCAGGGCGTTTTCGGCATCCGTGAAGTGCAGGATGTGCTGGGTCTGGGTGACAGCCTCTGGACGGACGACAAGCTGGAATGCTACGGCTGCGCCAACTTCATGAAGGCCGCGCTGGTCTATGCGGACATCATCACCACGGTCAGCCCGTCCTACGCCGAGGAAATCCAGACGGCGTACTACGGCGAACGGCTGGATGGTCTGCTGCGTGCCCGGAAGCACGAAGTGTTTGGCGTTCTCAACGGCATTGACATGGTGGACTACGACCCGGTGCAGGATGCACGGATTCCGGCCACCTACTCGCCGGATGATCTGACCGGCAAGGCGAAGTGCAAGGCCGAGCTTCAGGAAAAGCTGGGTCTGGACGTGGATCCCAACGTGCCGATCATCGGCATGGTGGGTCGCCTGAGCAGCCAGAAGGGTCTGGATCTGGTGGACTACATCATCGGCGACTTGATGAACGAAAAGGTGCAGCTGGTCGTGCTGGGCATGGGCGAAAGCCGCTATGTGAACCTCTTCTCCTGGGCGGAAGGCGAATTCAAGGGCAAGGTGGCGGCACGCTTTGCGATGGATCATGCGCTGGCGCATCAGATTTACGCCGGCTGCGACATGTTCCTGATGCCCAGCCAGTTTGAACCCTGCGGCCTGAGCCAGCTGATCGCCCTGCGTTACGGCACGGTGCCGATCGTGCGCGAAACGGGCGGTCTGCGCGACACGGTGCTGTCCTACAATGAGTATACCGGCGACGGCAATGGCTTCACCTTCTTCAATTACAACGCGCATGACATGCTCAACGTCATTCGCCGTGCGATTGATTATTACACCAACCACAAGGACATCTGGCGGCTGCTTCAGCATCGCGGCATGACGGGCGACTACAGCTGGACGAACAGCTCCGCCCGGTATCTGGAGCTGTATCAGGCGCTGGTTGGCGGCCAGTTCGACCACGACTCCGCAGCGAGTCAGAAGGAAACTTCTGATGACGATGCGGAGGTGAACCCAGTCGTCGTTGAATATCCATATGAAAAGGAATCTGCAGAAGAACCGGTAAAGCCGAAGCGCAAGCGCCGCACGAAGGAAGAGATTGAAGCGGACAAGGCAGCCAAGGCTGCCGCGAAGGCCGCAAAAGAAGCTGCAAAGGCGGAAAAGGAAGCTGCGGCTGCGGCGGAAACGCCCGAAAAGCCGAAGCGCAAGCGTCGCACGAAGGCCGAAATAGAGGCCGATAAGGTTGCGAAGGAAGCCGCAAAGGCGGAAAAGACTGCCGCGCCCAAAAAGCCGCGCACCAAAAAGGCTGTGGCGGAAAAGCCTGCGGACGAGCAGTAATTTCAGCAACTTTTCCCTGAAGATAGGGAGATAAAGAAATCGAGCAGACGCTCTGACGGAGGTCTTCATCTGGCCAGAGCGTCTGCTTTTGGTATGCCCGGCATTTTCCAGCCGTGCTTTGTTACAATTTGCGTGACACGGACACTGCTTTATGCTACAATGAGGGGGAAAACAACCAGTTTCGAGGAGGTTTCCCCATGAAATTTCGCAAGGCGTTGTCTTTGCTGCTGTGTGCTGTGATGGCCATGATGATGGCCGCGGCTGTGCCGTCCGCCGCCGTGGCGGAGGATGCAGGCAGCATCATGGTGCGCAGTGCGCCGCTGGAAAGGGCGAGTGAGGTTCGCAGCGGCATGGTGCGCGTGCGTCTGCTTTCTCTGGGGCAGCCGTCCAGCTTGACCGTGACAGCCGCAGGCAGCCTCATGGTCAGTGGCGGCCACACGCTGTCCTTGTCAGACGGCGACAGCGTGCAGGTGGCGTTTTCCGCCGCAACGGGCGCGTTGACCCTGACGCATCAGGGGCAGAGCTATGCGATGGGGCAGGAAGTGCTCTTCCGTCGCCGACAGACCAGTGGAGTCAGTGGCGTGAAAATTGCGCAGGCACGCCGTCCGGGCAATGTCTATCCGGGCGATCTGCAGCTCCTGACGCAGTATGAAAACGGGTCGTATACGCTGTATGTGGTCATGCATGTGTATCTGGAATATTATCTTTATGGCGTTGTGCCGTATGAGATGGGTTCCTCCTCGGCGTTGGAGGCGCTGAAGGCACAGGCCGTGGCGGCGCGCACCTACACGCTGCGTGCCATGAATGCCAATGCGTCCAAACGCTATGATCTGGTGGACACCACGGCAGATCAGGTCTACAACGGTAGCCCGTCCACCTACGACCGCGCCGCACGGGCTGTGGACGAAACAAAGGGCATTGTGTTGATGAACGATGGTCGCCTGACGGGCACTTACTACACGGCCTCCAACGGCGGCCAGACGGAATCGGCGCGGAACGCCTGGGGTTCCACCGGTGTGGACTATCTCACCGTCAAGGACGACCCGTTTGACCGCCTGAATCCCTACAGCAGCACGCGCAAACTGACGATTTATGCGGATTTTGCGCATGCATCCCAGAATCAGACGCTGAAAAACCTGCTGCAATCGCGTGCCGCATCGCAATGGGGCGGCGCAGACGGCACCATTCTGCGCATCAACGCGGTTACGCCCCATACGCCCAAATACGCGTCGCCCAGCCGCCTGTATACCAAACTGGATTTTGATGTGACGGCGCTGGTGGACGGCCAGACGCAGCCCATGACGCTGACGTTCGATATTTTCAGCGAGCTGGAAGGGGCTTTGGGCTTGTCCATCAACAGCACGAAAAACGAGCTGTGGTCGGTCAGCCAGGAGGATGGCAATTTTCTGCTGACGGTCGGGCGCTACGGTCACGGCATCGGCATGAGCCAGCGCGGCGCGCAGCAGATGGCGAATACAGGCTATACCTACGATCAGATTCTCGGCTTTTATTATGAAAACTGCGTGCGCATGCAGTATACCTTTACCCACACGATTCTGCCGCCCATGGGCGAGGAAACCGTGACGGCCACGGAAGCACCGGCGACCATTTCCCCTGCGGCGCAGGATCAGGCGATGGTGTCGCTGGTGAGCATGGAGGATGTGCTGAGCGTGCGCCAGAGCGCGGCGGAGACTGGCGCACTGCTGACGACGCTTCCGGCTGGCACGTCGGTGACGGTGCTGGCCAGAGGCGACGCATGGACGCTGATTCGCGCCGGGCGCATCGTGGGCTATGTGCGCACGGAGAATTTGACCTTCAGCGGTACGCCGCCCACATGGAGCAGTGAAACGCCCACGCCGGTGACCTCCTGGGCAGTCGTGACGGGCAGCAGCTCGCTGAATCTGCGCAGCGGCGCCAGCTATGATGCACCGGTGCAGTCCAGCATTCCGGGCGGCGCGGTGCTGTGCGTCTTCAGCGTGGAAAACGGCTGGGTCAGCGTGCAGTATGGCACGAAAACGGGCTATTGCGCGGCGGAATACCTGACGATGTACAGCACCTATCCGGGGCAGACGAGCCAGACGGGGCGCAGCGCCATGGTCAAAGCGGAAACTGCCCTGCGTGCCACGGCATCCACCGGCGCGGTGACGCTGATGACGCTGCCGCAGGGCGTGCAGGTCACGGTGGAAAGCAGCGACGGCACATGGAGCCGGGTGGAGGCCGGTGGCGTGGTCGGCTATGTGCTGACATCGCAGCTGGATTTCCAGTCCGTCGGCGTGACGGTCACGCCGCAGCCTACCCCTACCGGTGCAAGCGATGCGCTGGTGAATTCCACCGCATCCACGCTGAATCTGCGCAGCGGCCCCGGCACGGATTATCAGGTGCTGGCGGAAATCCCGAAAGGCACGCGCGTGCTGGTCACGGCGCAGGAAGGGCAGTGGTGCGCCGTGCGCTGGGGCAGCCTGTCCGGCTATGTCATGACGAA
>CAZGKQ010000063.1:0-3423 GCA_964526125.1 uncultured Faecalibacterium sp. | reverse complement strand
GAAGCACCGGATACGCTGGAAGAAGACATGTCCACCGGAGCCTACACGGCCTGGGTCACGGCACAAAATGTACCGCTTCGGCAGACAGCCGGTGCAGATGCAGCCATCGTGGCGTATGTCACCTGGGGCACGAGCGTCACGGTGCTGGGGCAGGAGAATGGCTGGTGCCTGATTCGCATTGGTCAGCAGACGGGCTATGTATCGGCAGAACAGCTGGCCTGTGAGCAGCCGGGCGCGCCGCTGGGGCAGAAGTACGTCAGCACGCAGTCGGACTCGCTGGCGCTGCGCCAGCAGCCGGACGGCAGCGCAGCAGTGGTGAAATGGCTTCCGCGCGGTGCACTGGTGACGGTGCTGGCCGAGCAGGGCAGTTGGAGCCATGTCCGCTATGATGGTCAGGAGGGCTACTGCGCCACGCAGTATCTCAGCGACAGCGCGCCGGGGCCGGTTGTTCTGGCGGCGGACACGCCCATTCTGGACGCGACATTGACGGAATCGCCCGGCTGGACGGCCGTCGTCAACGAAACCGACGCGCAGGAGGAAATGCTGCGGCAATGGTGCAGCCTGAACGCGCCGGAAGTTTCCGCCGTGAAGAGCGGAGAAACGGTGGAAGTGCTTCAAAAGGGGAATATCTGGTGCAAGGTGCGCCATGAAGGGAAGGAAGGCTATTGTCTGACAGAACATTTGACGCTGAAAGCGCCGGAAACCTGATTCACCCGGGCGAACGCATGGATGAATTGCAACAGGCCGGTCTGCACATCCTGCAAAAGGAACGCGGCTTCCGCTTTGGCATGGATGCGATTCTGCTGGCCAGCTTTGCGCGCGTGGAGAAAAACGACCGGTGCGCGGACTTCGGCACAGGCACGGGCATTCTGCCGCTGCTGCTGGCCGGTACAGGCCGCGCCAGCCACATCACGGCCTTTGAATTGCAACCGGACATGGCGGACATGGCACAGCGCAGCGTCCGCCTGAACGGGCTGGAAGCGCGGATTCAGGTGCATGCCTGTCCGGTGGAACAGGCGGACACGGTGCTTGCCCCGGGTTCGCTGGATGTCATTTTGTGCAATCCGCCCTACGGTCTGCCGGGGGCGACGCTGCATAATCCGGCGGAAACACTCTCTCTGGCGCGCCACCAGCAGCAGGATGGCCTGAAGGCGTGGTTCACCATGGCCTACCGGCTGCTGCGCGGCAAGGGACGCTTTGCGATGATCTATCCTGCGCCGCGCATGCTGGAAGCGATGAAGGGGCTGGAACGCGCCGGTCTTGCGCCCAAGCGGTTCCAGCTGGTTTATCCGCATGCGGAAAAAGCGGCGAATCTGGTGCTGATCGAGGCGCTCAAGGACGCCAAACCGATGCTGCACCCGGAACCGCCGCTGGTGGTCTATCAGCCCAATGGCGAATTAACGCCCATGCTGAAGAAAATCTACGCGATGGAAAGCGCGTCAGGGGTTCATGCGAGCAATGAAAAAGTTGAGGACACCGGCAAAAGCCACCCAGCCGCAGTAGGGCAGGAGCAGCGCACCGGCCAGACGGCGCTGAGAGAAGAAGCGGATGGTCATCAGCACGACGAGGCAGAAGAGCAGAATCAGCCAGAAAAAGGCCAGTCCCAGCGCTTTTAGATGAAAGAAGAGGAACGGCCAGGCCAGATTGACGGCCAGCTGCACCAGATAAAGCCCGAGCAGCAGAAAGCGCTCCTGACTTTTCTGGCGCAGGACAAGCCACATGCAGTACGCCATGGTGGCATACAGCAAACTCCAGGCGATGGGAAAGAGCCAGCCCGGCGGCGCAAAGGGCGGTTTTGAGAGCGTGGCGAAATAATCCGCACTGCCGCGCGTGAGAAAGCCGACCAGTCCACCGGCACCGAGAGTACCAGCCTCCAGCGCGAGGAGCGACGGCCAGCCGGGAAAGGGCTTTGCAGACGGTTGCGCCTGTGACATGGGAACATCACCTCCATCATGAGAGAAGCATACGCCAAAAAGCAGGACGGCATACAGGAAAGAAACAGGAGGACAGGGAAAATGGATCGCGTTTTGGTCATTGGCGGCGGTGCAGCCGGTTTGGCGGCCTCCATCAGCGCGGCGGAATGCGGCGATCGCGTCACCATGCTGGAACGCATGGATCGGGTGGGCAAAAAGCTGCTGGCGACGGGCAATGGCCGCTGCAATCTGATGAACACCGGGGCGCAGCGTTATCCCGGCGGCGCAGATTTTGCCGCCAAAGTACTGGAAAAATGCGGAATTGCGGAGCAGACGGCCTTCTGGCATCATCTGGGGCTGCGGCTGCGGCAGGAGGAAGGCGGTCGCGTTTATCCGGTCAGCGCACAGGCTTCCAGCGTGCTGGATGCGCTGCGGCTGGCGCTGGATGCCCTGAACGTGCGCGTGGAGACGGACACGGCGGTGGAGCGGCTGGAAAAGACGGCCACCGGCTGGACGGCGTATGCCGGGGAAAAGCGTTTTTCGGCGGATCGCGTGATTGTCTGCGGCGGCGGACAGGCGCAGCCGAAGCTGGGCAGCGACGGCAGTGCGCTGCGGCTGTTGACGGCGCTGGGCTGCGTAGCCACACCGTTCGCCCCGGCGCTGACGCAGCTGGTGACGGACACGACGGCTATCCGTGGCTTGAGCGGCATCCGCGTGAAAGCCAGCGTTGCCGTGATGCAGGGCAGACAGGTGCTACATGCCGAGGAGGGTGAGCTGCTTTTTGCGGACTACGGCGTGAGCGGCGTGTGCGTCATGCAGTGCGCCCGTTTTGCCCGTCCGGGGGACAATCTGCGCATCACGCTTTTGCAGGGCATGGGCTTTGCGGACGGCGCAGAATTCCGCCGGGAGCTGCATTGGCGGCGGAAGGCGTGGGCAGCGCGTCCCATGGCGGAGCTGCTGACGGGGCTGTGTGTGCCGCGCCTGGCTTTGGCGCTGCTGCGTCAGGCCGGTTGGGACAGCCACAGGGAGCAGCGCTGCGGCGAAATGAGCGCAGCCATGGTGGATCGCCTGACGAAGCTGATGCAGGAATGGCTGCTGCCGATTCAGGGCGTGCGCGGCTTTGATCAGGCGCAGGTGGCTTCCGGCGGCGCGTCGGTGGAAGCGTTTGATCCGCAAACCCTGTCTTCGCGTCAGTTTCTGGGGCTGCACGCCGCCGGAGAAGTGCTGGATGTGGACGGCGACTGCGGCGGATACAACCTGATGTTTGCCTTTGGCAGTGGCATTCTGGCCGGATGCAATGGCCGAAAAGCGCCGTGGACAGAAAAAAGCTGAAATAACCCGAAAAAAACGAAAAATAGGGCTTGACAAATTTCAGAAACGCGCTATAATATTATCTGCTGGTTGAGGCATCGGGTTCTGTGAGTTTCACAGAGCGCTGATGCTTTCGGCAGATGCGCACCATTAGCTCAGTTGGTAGAGCACCTGACTCTTAATCAGGGTGTCTAGGGTT
>CAZGKQ010000062.1:0-7994 GCA_964526125.1 uncultured Faecalibacterium sp. | reverse complement strand
TCAGCCTATACACGCCCACCACAACTTCCTTTTCCTTGCTCTCATCCCAGCTGTCATTTGCCTCATACGCACCAGCAATCTCTAACACCCGGTCTGCAATGAAGTCCTTTCTCGTCCGGTTGCTTTCCACAATCGCTTCAATCAGATTCTCTGGCACATCCGCATAGTTGGCCAGTAGCTGCTTGGTATCTTTTGGCAAGCAATACCCACCATAGCCAAAAGACGGATTGTTATAATGCGTGCCGATACGAGGATCAAGGCATACACCGTCAATGATCTGCTGGGTGTTCAGTCCCTTGCTCACTGCATAGGTATCGAGTTCATTGAAGTACGCAATGCGCAGGGCCAAGTAGGTATTAGCAAACAGCTTGACCGCCTCAGCCTCAGTGAAACCCATGAACAGCGTGTCGATGTTCTCTTTTATAGCACCCTCTTGGAGCAACTCGGCGAAAGTATGTGCCGCCTGTGTCAGACGCTCGTCTTCTGCATCCGTGCCGACGATTATCCTGCTGGGGAACAAGTTATCGTACAATGCCTTAGACTCTCTCAAAAATTCCGGGCTGAAGATAATATTCTTACAGTGGTATTTCTCCCGGACGGAAGCCGTATATCCAACCGGCACTGTGGATTTAATGACCATGATGGCGTTTGGATTTGCCTTCATAACCAGTTCGATCACATTTTCCACAGCCGTCGTGTTGAAGTGCTGGGTAACGGAGTCGTAATTGGTCGGAGCTGCAATAACAACAAAGTCTGCATTGCTATAGGCACTCTCGGTATCCAGCGTTGCGGTCAAATCCATTTCCTTCTCATCCAGGTATTTCTCGATATACTCATCCCGTATAGGAGACTTTCGATTATTGATAAGTTCCACTTTTTCCGGGACGATGTCCACGGCATAGACTTTATTATGTTGTGCAAGCAGAACCGCAAGGGATAATCCCACATAACCGGTACCGGCAACTGCAATCGTATACTTTTTCATCTTTGCTCCTCTATTTGGTGGGATTCATTTACATAAAGCTGTAGTTATCATCTGGGTTGATGATGTCATCAATTGATGCTCACAGTGTGGAATCTGCTATCTTAATTTTGATCCTCAATGTGTTTATCATTAAATGTTCTTATCACTTGAAGGACAGGTCTATCCGAAAATGCTCATGTTCATTTCAGTGGGCTTTTCAGCCAAGAAATGTTCATTCTCGACTTGAAAAACTCTTCCCCCGAAAAAACATCAACTAAAGTTCATAGGGTAGCCATTCCCCTACCTCGCCTCTTTCCTACTCACCTCCCCTCATCCGCCCACGACGCACTCGTCGTCCGCGTCATTTCAATCAGGAACGTCGGTTTTCAGAATATGAAAAAAGCCTGGCGAAAGTCAGGCTGGTTATTATTCCGATGTATACATGCTTCTGTTAATTTAGCTCCGAACCGTTTTTTTGGGTATGCTGCGCCCATCCGCCCCTTGCAGGGCAGACCGCAGAACCCGATGACGCCCTTCGGTCTTAAACGCGACAAAGCGACGATTTAAGTCCACCGGGTTTTGTTCATCTTGGTTCGAAGCTGCATCCCTCCCTTAACAGAAGTCTTTT
This sequence comes from uncultured Faecalibacterium sp., assembly GCA_964526125.1. Classification (GTDB taxonomy): domain Bacteria; phylum Bacillota; class Clostridia; order Christensenellales; family Aristaeellaceae; genus UBA11524. Next base: position 6,402 of record CAZGKQ010000062.1, on the reverse strand, counting down.
CAGTCAGCAATTCATCTTTCCTGATGCTTCAAAATGCTGCGCAGTCGCAACATCTTAGCCACATCATGCCTCCCATCCAGGAAGCTGCTTTATTATACCACATTCCTCTCCGTTTGACAATACCCTTTCCATAATTTGTGCGGCTTTTCGCAATTTTTTTACCCACTGCTCAGAAAAAAATGCCCTTCAAGCCAAGAAACTCGACTTTCTTGCCGTTTCCGGCAGATTTTATTACCGTTTCCATAGGATTTCTACGCCCATCTCCACCTTCTGCTCACGTCCGAACATCTCCACTTCCACAAACGCCTTTCGCTTGTGGCGGTCGATTTTGCAGATCATGCCCTCGTAGCCTACCAGTGGGCCAGAGGTGATAACCACCCTGTCGTTTTCGATAAAACCCTCCGACATGCCTACAACCTGTTTTTCGCCGCCAAACGACTGCATGAAGGTCACTTCCGCGTCTGTCAGCGCCACAATCACGCCGCCTGCACCAAGCAGTCGACGAAAGCCCATCAGGCGCTTCATCTGATCCTGAAAGCCCTTAATGTCCTCTGTGATGATGAACAGGTAGCCGGGAAACAGCGGCTTCTTTTCGAGATGCCATTCGCCCTGGCGCTGTACCTTGCGCTCCGTCAAGGGGATGAAGACGCGTTCCTCGTCGCTCAGGGCGAGCAGACGATCACACTGGCGCTTCATAGCGGCCTCGTCACCCGTCCGAACCTGCATTACATACCACATGCACATCGCCTCCTTCCTTATATATCAGAAGGGCGTGGCAATGTTTCGTTTTTCGCGACCCATTGTCCCACGCCCTGTCAGCTGCTTATACACGTTTTTTCCCTGTCAACAGCATGCCGACAGTTCGCAGCAAGATTTTGATGTCCCACCATAGGGAGGCATGTGCTGCATAATCCAGCTCCATGGCCATCCGCTGTTCGTATGTTTCCGTTCCGTCTGCGTAGGCTTGCCAGTAGCCCGTCAGGCCGGGGCGCACACTCAGGAGCAGCGCTTTCTGCTCGCCGTAACGCTCCACTTCCTCCGGCGTAACCGGCCGCGGCCCCACCAGCGACATATCTCCGCGCAGCACGTTCAGCAGTTGCGGAAGCTCATCCAGCCCTGTCCGGCGGAGGAAATGTCCCACCGGCGTAATTCGCGGATCATTGCGCAGCTTGCAACGCTGCGCCCATTCCTGCTGTTGCGAAAGCGTGAAGCTGGCCTTCATCTGCTCCGCGTTGCGGCACATCGTGCGGAATTTGAGCAACAGCAAGGGTCGGCCATTGCGCCCCACCCGATGATGGATGAAGATCGGCGGCCAGCCGGAGTTCAGCACAATCACCATCATCGTCAGCATCCACAGCGGCCAGAGGACCAGGATGCCCAGCAGCGCCGTGACCAGATCAAAGCCCCTTTTCACCGCGTGATACGCGCTTTTGTGTCTGCCCACGGGTGATGCCATTTCTTCCTCTTAATTACTCGCCCGTACCGGCGAAAATCGTCCAGACCGTTCCGAAAATCAGCTTCCAGTCCAGCAGGAAACTCCGATCCCGGATGTAGGTCATGTCCATGTCCATCCACTGCTCAAAAGTCACATCATTGCGGTTGGGCTGAATCTGCCAGATGCAGGTCAGACCCGGCGTAACGTACAGGCGCTGGCGCTCGTAGTCGCTGTAAGTGTCCACCTCGCAGGGCAGCGCCGGACGTGGGCCGACGATACTCATGTTGCCCAGCAGAATGTCGTAGAGCTGCGGCAGTTCGTCAATGCCACACTTGCGGATGATTCGCCCCACCCGGGTAATGCGCGGATCGTTCTTCTGCTTGAAGGTCGGGCCGTTCATGGTCGCCTCCACCTTCAGCGCAGCCAGCTTCGCCTCTGCATCCACACACATGGAGCGGAACTTGTGGATGCGGAAAACCTTTCCGTCCCTGCCCACGCGATCCTGCGTGAAGATCGGGCCACCTTTCGGGTCATCTATCACAATCGCCAGCGCCACAATCAGCAACAGTGGCGACAGCACAATCATGGCCAGGAGCGACAACACAATGTCCTGCGCCCGCTTAAAAAACCGATAGACTTTCTTTCCGGTTTGAATCTGTGTCCGGTTCAGAAAAATTCTTTCCTCGCCCTGTACCATTGACGTTGCCTCAGACACGTCTATCCCTCCATTATTCTCTGGTGCATCGTTACAATGAACGACAGGTTAATTGTACCATACCCACTTCAGATTGTCAATTGCTTCTATCTGATTTTCCCCGGAATTTTCTGTTGATTTTTCCGGTTTCAAGAAGCTTTTTCCGTGCAGGCGCATCGCCATTGCAGCAGATGCACCGTCCTTCATTCTATGTACTTCAGGGCAGGTTTGTCAATACCTTTCCGAGATTTTTTCAATATTCCATCCTACTGTTACATCATTGATTACAGCCATCTCCCGAAGCTGGTTTATTCTTCTTAAAAAATAATTTTCAACACACAATCCCATTTTTCTCCGTTTTGGATGCAGGGGGTAGAAAAAAAGCGCTGTTTGTCGTATAATAGGCGTTGGAGACGCATCTGTCATCAGCGTCTCCGCATTCCGGAAAAGTCAATGTCGAAGGAGATGAATCACTTGCAGGAGAAGTATCCGCAGGATGAGCGTTATCGCCGCCATCCAGACGGCAGCATCCGCCGCTTTGCGCAGCAACCCCCGTCCGGCGTACAGAGTCGCTTCGTTCCCCAACCTCCGCCGCCGGAACCTGACGCGCCGGTGAAGCCCCGGAAAAGGAAGCGCCGCCATTCTCTCTGGCTGTATATTTTTGCGCTGATCGGCTTCCTGTTTGTCGCCGTGGAGTGCTTTCGATATCTGATTGTGCCGCTGCTGGTTCAGCTGCACATCTGGACAGGAGGCCGCCTGTGAAACGGATTGGAAAATGGCTGCTTCATATTCTGGCTTCCGCGCTGACCATTGTGCTGGTGATTGTGCTGTTCCCCCATGTTTCGCGTCTGCTCGGTTATCTGCTGCCGGATGATTCTGCCGCCGCCATTCGCGCCTCGGTCATTCTTTCGCAGCAGTTTTCGCAGCGCACGCACCTGGAAACCCTGCACATCACGGAGGACGGCTCGCTCAATTACGAAATCAAGGCAGCTTTTCTGGGCACCGTCGCCAGCATCACGGCGGATTACACCTACGAGGGCAGCTTCGGCATTGACCTGAGCCAGATCACGTTTTCCCGTTCCGGATCGGAGCTGACGCTGACGCTTCCTGCGCCGGAACTGCTGCTGGACACCCTGACGCCTTCCGACGCGACGGTTAACACCACCCTCTATCCCTATCTGGACGAAAATGACTACCAGCGCGTGCTGGACGAGCAGAAGGAAACCTGCCGTGCACGCTATCTTTCCGGCGATCAGGCGGACACGCTGTGGAACGCCACCATCGCAGCACTGGAGGAAACCGTCAGCACCTGGCTTTCCAATGACGGGCAGCTGACCATCTGCTATGTTCGCGCCGATTGATTTTTTCCTGTTTTTTTGCTTGACAAAGTAGCGGAAGGGTGTATAATGCTTGTATATTTATGCGAGTCTTTCGCATAAATTGGAGGAGGGCACACCATGGCTGTCACAGTCTTTATTGATGGCAAGGAAGGCACAACCGGCCTTCGCATTTTCGACCGACTGGCATCGCGCAGCGATTTGCAGCTGCTGACGCTGCCGGAGGAGCGACGAAAGGACACCGCTGCGCGTCAGGAGGCGATTCATGCCGCCGACGTGGCCATTCTCTGTCTGCCGGACGCAGCCGCCCGGGAATCCGTCGCGCTGGCGGAAGGCAGCCACACGCGCATTCTGGACACATCCACGGCGCACCGCGTTGCTCCGGACTGGGCTTACGGCTTTCCGGAGCTTTCCGCAGCGCATCAAGAAGCCATTCTTGCCGGACAGCGGATTGCCGTTCCCGGCTGTCACGCCAGCGGCTTTATCGCGCTGGCCGCACCGCTGGTGCACGAGGGGCTGATTCCCCCGGATGCGCTGCTAAGCTGCTTCTCTTTGACCGGCTACAGCGGCGGCGGCAAGAAGATGATTGCGCAATATGAAGCCCCGGAACGTTCTCCCCTGCTTGATTCGCCGCGCCAGTATGGCCTGACGCAGGTGCACAAGCATCTGCCGGAGATGCGTCAGATTTCCGGGCTTAACAACGCGCCCATCTTTGCGCCCGTCGTGGCGGACTATTATTCGGGCATGCAGGTGACGATTCCCCTGTTCCCCCAGCAGCTTCGCTGTGCGCATCCGCTGGAGGAAATTTCGGCCTGTCTTCAGGCGCATTATGCTTCTTCCCCCGTCATTTCCGTGCTGACGGCGCAGGATGTAACGGACATGGGCGGCTTCATTGCAGCCAACGCCCTTTCCGGCAAAGACGGCATGCAGCTGATGGTGCTGGGAAACGACGACCGCATCGAGCTGGTCAGCCTGTTTGACAATCTCGGCAAGGGTTCTTCCGGCGCAGCGCTGCAATGCCTGAATCTGATGATCGGCACGCCCGAAACGACAGGACTGAACCTGTAAGCAGTCCACCTGTGCATCAATCCGCATGAATTATCAAGCGAAAGAGAGACGATCTGCATGAGCATTCAGCATATTTCCGGCGGTGTCTGCGCCGCAAAGGGCTTTCAGGCCGGCGGCATTCACTGCGGCATCCGCAAGAACAAAACCAAACGCGACATCAGCATGATTCTCAGCGACGTACCGGCTTCCGCCGCCGCCGTCTATACCAGCAATCTGGTCAAGGGCGCCCCGATTTACGTCACGCAGCGCAACATCTCCGACGGCACGGCGCAGCTCGTCATCTGCAACAGCGGCAACGCCAACACCTGCAACGCCGACGGCGAGGAGATCGCCTGGCAGATGTGTGAGCTGGCCGGAAAGGCCGCCGGACTCGATCCCCATCAGGTAATTGTGGCCTCCACCGGCGTGATTGGGCAGCCGCTGTCCATTGCCCCCATTGCCGAACATGTGGATGAGCTGTACGCAGCGCTCTGCCCGGACGGCAGTCAGGCCGCTGCGGAAGGCATCATGACCACTGACACGCGCCTGAAAGAGGTCGCCGTTTCCTTCACGCTGGACGGGAAGGAATGCCATCTAGGCGGCATTGCCAAGGGTTCGGGCATGATTCACCCGAATCTGGCCACGATGCTCGTCTTCCTCACCTGCGACGCGGCCATTTCCCCGGCCATGCTCAAAAAGGCGCTGGCCGATAACGTCCGCGACACCTTCAACATGGTCAGCGTGGACGGCGACACCTCCACCAACGACATGGTCGCCATCCTCTCCAACGGACAGGCCGGAAACGCGCTGATCGACTGCGAGGGCGAGAATTATCAGACCTTCTGCCAGGCGCTGAACGAGGTGACGACGGCGCTTTGCCGCATGATCGCCCGGGATGGCGAGGGCGCGTCCCATCTACTGACCTGTTATGTCACCGGTGCGGCTTCCCTCCGGGATGCCAAACTGGCCGCAAAATCCGTCGTCTGCTCCAGCCTGCTCAAAGCCGCCATTTTCGGTGCCGATGCTAACTGGGGGCGCGTGCTGTGTGCGCTGGGCTATTCCGGCGCGCAGATGGACGTGCACGCGGTGGACGTTTCCTTCCGCAGCGTCTGCGGCACCATCGCCGTGTGCAAAGATGGCGCGTCCATTGATTTCAGCGAGGAAAAAGCCAAAGAAATTCTGCTTCAGGACGAGGTGGACGTGCTGATTACCCTGCACGACGGCTCCGCCAGCGCCACCGCCTGGGGCTGCGACCTGACCTACGACTATGTGAAGATCAACGGCGACTACCGCACCTGAAAACGTCTGTAACGACAGAAGGAGGCTGCTCTGATGCAATCTGAACACGGCATGACCAACCATCAGCGCGCACAGGTGCTGGTGGAAGCACTCCCCTATATCCAGAAGTACTACGGCAAGATCATCGTCGTCAAATATGGTGGCAATGCCATGATCAACGACGAGTTGAAGCACGACGTGATGCGCGACATGGTGCTCATGAGCCTGATCGGTGTCAGGATGGTGCTGGTTCACGGCGGTGGGCCGGAAATTTCCAGCATGCTCAAGCGTGTTGGCAAGCAGAGTGAGTTTGTCAACGGGCTGCGCGTGACCGATGAGGAAACGAGCGAAATTGTCCAGATGGTGCTGGCCGGAAAAATCAACAAATCGCTGGTAGCCAAGCTGGACAATCTCGGCGGACGCGCCATGGGCATCTGCGGCATGGATGGCGGCCTGATCAAGGCGCAGATGATTGACCCGAAGCTGGGCTATGTCGGGCAGATTGAGCGCGTCAATCCCCAGCCGATTCTGGATCTGCTGGAAAAAGGCTACATTCCGGTCGTCTCCACCATCGGCTGCGACGAAACCGGCCATGTCTACAACATCAACGC
>CAZGKQ010000061.1:4943-8025 GCA_964526125.1 uncultured Faecalibacterium sp. | reverse complement strand
CGGAGCTGTTCCGGGGGAGTCGGGCAAAAGGGCTTTCGCTGCTGCATTTTTCGGGGCAGAAGCCGGTGCTGCTGATGATGGGCGGCTCGCTGGGCGCACAGGCCGTGAACCGGGCGCTGCGCGAGGCACTGCCGACGCTGCTGCAAACGTTTGACGTGGCACACATTTGTGGCAAAGGCAATCTGGATGCAGCGTTGGAAGGCACAGCCGGCTACACGCAGATGGAATTCCTGGATAAGGAGCTGCCGGACGTGCTGGCGACGGCGGATCTGGTGTTGAGCCGCGCTGGCAGCAATGCGCTGATGGAATTCCAGGCGCTGGCGCGTCCGCTGCTGCTGGTTCCGTATCCCAAGGGTGCAGGACGCGGCGATCAGATTCTGAACGCGCAGAGTCTGGAAAAGCGCGGCCTGTGTCGGGTACTGTTGCAGGAAAACATGACGGCGCAGACGCTGTGCGAGGCGCTGATGGAAACCTGGCGCGACCGGGAAACGCTGGTGGAGGCCGTGAAGAAAGCGCCACCGGCAGACGGCACAAAGCGTGTGCTGGAAATGATCGAAGAAGTGCAGAAAAAATAAGCGAAATAGCAAAAGCAGTGATGATTCGCCCGTGGAAGGGGAAAAATCACTGCTTTTTTTGATATTCAGCTTTCCAAATTCAGTCTTCCAGCAGAATCCTTTCTGCTTCCCTCAGGCTGCGAACCACGCAGGTGGCCTGTGAACAGCTGCGTCCAAGAGGGTCGAGCAGAATGCTGTCAATTCCGGCCGCAGCGGCGGCAGGAATATCCGCCGTCCGGCTGTCGCCAAGGAATACGGCTTCTGCTTTGCTGGTGCAGCCCAGCGCATCCAGCGCAATCTCCACCAGCCGTGGATCAGGCTTGCTGACCCCCTTCTCGCTGCTGATGATGATCGCATCCAGCTCGCCTGTGAACGGGGCGCGGTGCAGTCGGTTGCGCTGTATCACGCTGTCACCGTTGCTGACCAGTGCGATTTTCATCGTTCCGTGCAGATGTTGGAGGAATTCTGCCGCATCGGGGAGAAGATCAGCGTGCGTGCCGAGATAGTGGCAGTAACGCAGCGCAACACGGGCGGCACCGGCGGAAGAGGCCGGGGCAATTTCGTCCAGCAGGCGCGCAAAACGAGCTACTTTGATGTCAGCATGGGTCAATTCGCCGCGTTCCAGATGCTTCCAGAGTCCGTCGTTGATGGCGCTGTAGCGCGCACGGATTGCATCGGAAACTGTCAGGCCGGTTTCTTCCAGCGCTTCGGTCAGCGCTTTGGCCTCGGCGGCTTGAAAATCCATCAGGGTATTGTCGTTGTCAACCAGCAGATAACGGTATTTCACGGCATTATTCCTCGCGAACCGGCGTGAAGGGAAGCTTGCGGTCGGCATTCTTCTCCTCCAGATAGTCAATCACCCAGATGTTTCCGTCTGTGCGCATGCGCGTCAGGCCGTTATAGCCGATGAGGTAGGGGACTTTCTTCTTTTCGCAGTACTTGACGCCGCCCTTGACGGCATTGGAGGCGCCGTTGAGGAAAATCAGCTCCGGGCTGATGGCTTTAAGGAAGTCGTTGTTGAGCTGAACCTGTCCATGATGCGGATATTTGAAAATATCAGCGTTCAGGCCGATCTCCGGCGGATTTTCCACATAGTACTTCTGGGAGCGGTTCTCGTTGTCACCGGCGAAGAGGAAGCGGCGGTCGCCATACTGAATCATCAGCATGGCGGACTGGTCGTTGACCGGCCAGGATTCCTTGCGGTTCTGGATGATGGTGAGCGTCACACTGCCGCTTTCGCCCAGCGTAATCACATCGCCGTTACCGACACTTTCCACGGGAATGTTATGCTCGTTCATGTAGGCGATGGTTTCCTTCATACGGGCATTGAAATCATCGGGGAAAGTGATGAAAAATTTGGAGATGGGCGCATATTCATCGACAAACTGGAAGCCGTCGATGTGGTCATCGTGCGGATGGCTGTTGTAGGCAATGTCGATGTGATCCACGCCAATGGTATCGCAGGCGGTGAAAATGCGGTTGCGCATCTTCTTGTTCTTGGTGGACGCATCGACCATCATGACCTGCCCCTCAAAGCGAATGATGGCGCAATCAGAGGAGTAAACGCGCGGAAAAACGATTTCCAGCAGCGGCACGCCTTCCTCAAAGTGATAGTCGGCGGTGGGGTCTGTGACCAGATTGATGATGACGCTTTCGTTCTCCTCCGCCAGAGAAAAAGAGGGAAGCATCAGCAGGAGCATCAGCAGTGCCAGAAGACGTGTTTTCATCGGAACATTTCCTTTCATCGCATGGGTAATCGTTTCAGCAGACTTATTCTAAAACAAAAAGAAGGGCTTTGTCAACTGTTCGCGGAAAAATCAGCTGTCAGGGGGAAAATTTTGCAGAATCCAGACGTTCCCATCCGTGCGGAGCATGAGGCCGGTGTCGCTGGTGGAGGCGGCTGGGATGCCGAAGCTGTCCAGTTGCGCGAGTGCGTAAGGGGTACGGGATTCTTTGGCGGTGATGACGGCCAGAGACGGCTGGACGGCCTCCAGCAGAGCGACGTTCATGGCGGAAATACCGTGATGCGGATATTTGAGAATTTGCGCGTGGATGGTATCTCCTGAATCGAGCAGTGCCTGCTGCCCCAGATTCTCCAGATCGCCCAGCATCAGCAGCCGACAGTTGCCCAGCTGAACCAGTGCCAGCAGGGAACGGTTGTTGATTGCCCGGCCGCTGCCCTCCGGAAGCAGAAGCGACACCTGCGCATTGCCTAAAGGCAGCAATTGTCCGTCCGTGGCTCTTTCAATCGGCACGCCCAGCTCAGAAAGCACAGAAACGGTCTTTCGCATCTGCGCGTTTTCATCCAGTGGGAAAGAGGTCAGGAAGCGTCCGATGGGATATTGCCGCGCAATGGTTTCAAACCCGGGCTGATGGTCGTGATGCGGATGTGTCGCAATCACCCAGTCGAATTCGGGAATGTCTAAGGCACGAATGGCGTTGAGCACGCTTTCCTCCTGTGCGTGACCACCTGCGTCAATCATGGCAGCATGTCCATCACAGAGCAGAATGCAGGCATCGGCGAAGTG
>CAZGKQ010000061.1:0-4843 GCA_964526125.1 uncultured Faecalibacterium sp. | reverse complement strand
GCGGATGAAATCATCTCCTTTGGTGAAATGGCGCGCAAAAAAAGACCTCCCAAGCATAAGACGACTTGGGAGGCAAAAAGGTTCATACCTGTTGACATTTTTCGCAGAAATCGAAATAGACAGTATGGGGAGAAGATGTGGATAACCTGCGCGCTCATTTGCGCTGGGACTTGCGCCGGTTTTCCATCTCCTGCAACTCTTCCAGCAGCGCAATGCGCTTGCGCAGCATGGCCAGAGATAGCTCGTTGCGGCGTTCTTGAATCCGGCGCATGATCTCCCGGTTATACAGCTGCACTTCGGGATAAGCCTGAAGCAGACGGCGCAACAGGTAGTTTTGCAGCAGCGCCTCGCGCACGGCATGGGTGATGGCCTCGGTGCTGTCGGTGCGGATGGACTCGGCGGTCACGCGGATACGGCGCAGCACACCGGCGGAAACGGAAATATCCGCAATCAGCAGGACACTCAGGCCGATGCTGAGACCATGCCGCCATCCGGCAGGAATGCACGCAAACAGGCCGAAGGCAAAGGGCTTGAGCAGCTTGACAACCAGCACGCCCATCACGCCGAAGGCCAGCAGGTTTTCCGCGCAGACACGGCCATTGATGTTGAAGCGCTTCTGCGAATAATCCCACCAGCGGGCGTGAAACAGCTTTTCCATGCCCCAGCTGGTGATGTATTCCAGTACGCCGCAGACCATCAATGCGAGCAGAAATGTGGATTCCACCTGAGTCGTCCAGCGCGGCAGCAGATAAGCCATCAGCACGGCACCGGTGCCGTAAATGGGGCAGATCGGTCCCACCAGGAAACCACGGTTGATGAAGCGGCGAAACTCAATCAGCTTGCAGATGACCTCCATGCACCAGCCTAAAAAGCTGCATGCGAAGAACAGCAGCAGATACATTTCCAGTTCAGACAGCATGAAACAGACTCCTTTCCCATGATAACATGCTGGTTTGATGATACCACAAGCCCAAACGAGATGCAAGAGATTTTGCCGAAGGATGAACAGAAAAGCGAAAAGTGAACAAATTTGGGGAAACAAAAAATGGGGAGAGCACAACGGCTCTCCTCTGCTGGCAGTATCAAAATGAATTCAATATTCCGGGTCAGATGTCATCTTCAGGCGTGTCGTCTGTTTCTTCACCGCTAAGTTCCATGTCCAGATCAGACGACGGGTTTGTATTTTCCTCCGCATCTTCTTCGGCACGGCGGAGCAGTTCACGAAGCGCCGGGGAATCCGCATCGGCGGCCTCTGCTGAAGCATCGGTCGGGATGGTGTCCGCATCGACGGCCGTCTCTTCCGCCTCTTCTTCCCGGTCGGAGCGTGCGACACCAATCACATGGCTGCCTTCCTGCAACTTCATGACGCGAACCCCCTGCGTGTTGCGGCCACACAGGCGGATGTCCTCCGCGTGGGTGCGGATGATGGTGCCGTCGTCGGTAATCAGCAGAATGTCCTCCTCCGGATGCACCAGCAGCAGCGCGGCCAAATCACCGGTTTTGTCGGTCAGGTTGGCGGCGCGGATGCCCTTGCCGTTTCGTCCCTGCTCGCGGTATTCATCCGGTTCGGTGCGCTTGCCGTAGCCAAGCGTGGTGATGGCCAGCACGGTGGCTCCCGGCTCGATGGGTGCCATGTCGATGATTTCATCGCCTTCATCCAGGCGCATGGACTTCACGCCCATGGAAGCTCGTCCCATCGGGCGGATGTGCTTCTCGTTGAAGCGGATGCACATGCCCTTGCGGCTGCCCAGCAGAATTTCGTTATTGCCGTCGGACAGTTCCACGCCGATCAGTTCGTCGCCCTCGCGCAGGACGATGGCGATCAGGCCGTTTTTGCGCAGGTTGGCGAAGTCGCTGTAGGGGGTCTTCTTAATCATGCCATCCCGGGTAGCCATGACGAGGTTGTGCTCGCCCGTTGCGCCCGGCACGGGCACCATGCAGGTGACTTTCTCGTCCGAGGCGATTTGCAGCAGATTGACCATGGCCGTGCCGCGTGCGGTGCGCCCGGCCTCCGGAATCTGATAGCATTTGAGCATGTAGACGCGCCCCATGTTGGTGAAGAACATGATTTCATCATGCGTGGAGACGACGCGCATCTGAACGGCGTAGTCCTCTTCCTTGGTGGTCATGCCCGTTACGCCGCGTCCGCCGCGGTTCTGGGCGCGGTAGATGGATTTGGGCGTGCGCTTGACGTAGCCCTGACGGGTGAGCGTGACAACCATGTCCTCTTCCTGAATGAGGTCTTCTACGTCGATTTCGCCCTCGATGGTGGTCAGCTCCGTGCGGCGCTTATCGGCAAACTTGTCGCGAATGGCGGTGATTTCGGTACGGATAACATCCATCAGCAGCGGCTCGTTGGCCAGAATGGCTTCCAGACGGGCAATTTCCTTTTCCAGATCGTCATATTCCTGTTGCAGACGGTCACGTTCCAGACCGGTCAGGCGCGCCAGACGCATGTCCAGAATCGCCTGTGCCTGCTTGTCGGAGAAGGCGAAACGCTCCATCAGGGTGACTTTGGCCGTCGCCGGGTCTTTGCTGGAACGGATGATGGACACAATCTCGTCGATGTGATCCAGCGCCTTGAGCAGACCTTCCAGAATGTGAGCGCGTGCCAGCGCCTTGTTCAGCTCGAAGCGCGTGCGGCGCGTGACCACATCCTTCTGATGCTCCAGATAGTAATAGACCATCTCGCGCAGGTTGAGAATCTTCGGCTGACCATTCACCAGCGCCAGCATGTTCGCGCCGAAAGTCTCCTGCATGGAGGTGTGCTTGTAGAGCGTGTTCAGGATGACCTGAGGGTATACATCCTTCTTCAGCTCAATGACAATGCGCATGCCCTCGCGGTCGGATTCATCACGGATGTCGCTGATGCCTTCAATGCGCTTGTCATGCACCAGTTCGGCGATTTTTTCCACCAGCTTGGCCTTGTTGACCTGATAGGGGATTTCGGTGACGACGATGCGGCTGCGGTTGCCGCTCATCTGCTCAATGTTGGTCTTGGCGCGAACGTCAATGCGGCCATGACCAGTGAAATACGCCTCGCGGATGCCGCGACGACCCAGAATGATGCCGCCGGTGGGGAAGTCGGGTCCCTTGATGTGCTGCATCAGATCGTCAATGGAGCAGTCCGGGTTGTCGATCATGCAGATCACGCCGTCGATCACTTCGCCCAGATTGTGCGGCGGAATGTTGGTGGCCATGCCCACGGCAATGCCGCTGGAACCGTTGACCAGCAGATTCGGGAAGCGACTGGGCAGCACGGCCGGCTGCATCAGCGTTTCATCGAAGTTGGGATAGAAGTCGACGGTGTCCTTTTCGATGCCTTCCAGCAGATAGGGGGTCAGCTTGGTCATGCGAGCCTCGGTATAACGCATGGCCGCCGCGCCGTCGCCGTCCACCGAGCCATAGTTGCCCTGACCATCCACCAGCGTGTAGCGGATGTTGAAAGGCTGCGCCAGACGCACCATCGCGTCATAGACGGAGGAATCGCCGTGGGGGTGGAATTTACCCAGCACGTCACCGACCAGACGGGCGGATTTGCGGTAGGGCTTATCCGGGGTCATGCCCAGCTCCTCCATATCGTAGAGGATGCGGCGGTGGACGGGCTTCAGACCGTCCCGCACATCCGGCAGGGCGCGGTCAATGATGACGGCCATCGCGTAGGAAATGAAGGAGCGCTTCATTTCCTTTTCCAAATTGACCGGGATTAGTTTATCCTGTATGCTGCTCATTGTTTATCTCCCATATGTTCAGGGTCGGAAAAAGAATTTTGTGTAGTGGGCGGTGCAGAATCATTCGGTTTGCTGATCGTTTTGATTCGAGAATATTTTGATTCGGGAATGAATGCCATCAATATGCTCGGAAAGATCATCACTGATGGAAGAACCCATCGGATCAAGAATGAAATCAATCCCTTCGCGACGGGCTAACTTTGCGGCAGGAACAAAATCGCTGTCGCCTGCGATAAGAATAATGCGCGTGACCTGCTTTTTATAGGCCATGGAGGAAATGTCTAATCCAACGCGCATATCGACACCCTTTTGACTGATACTGAGTCGAAAATCATGATCAGTCAAATCGGAAATCGCCAGGTCGCCACGAAGAAGCTTTTTTTGAGCTTCCGGAGTTAATGAATACATGCGGTCGTTGGCAGAAAGCTTGCCCATACGCAGCGCAACCTTTCTTTGAGAACGCATGAGACGATGAAATTCGGTCATGAAATTGTAGAGATCAGTCTTTTTCTGATTAATGTCACGCTTGTGAAGTGGGTGGTATACATTCCCGTCACAGGGTGGGCAATCATAGTAGAAGATGCGATATAAATCATCAGTCACTTGCATATCTTTACCAACATAATTGCGAAGGTGGGCGTGGCAATAGCGCATGAGTTCGTTGACTCTTTCTTCTGCCGTTTTTTTACCCCAAAGCACACGAGCACGATGTTGATAAAAACCGCCGTCAACCAGTATGGCAGTTACTTCAGAACGCATATGGCCTCCTGCTCTTCTTTCAGGAATACAAAAAAGCCCTTAGCTTTGGCATTCCCGGATAGTGGGATACCTACTTGCCAAGGGCGAATAAGCGGAGAGGAATTAATCCTCTCGTGCTTATTGTACCCCAAAGGCAAGTCTTTGTCAAGCGACTTTGTAAAATGCGACAAAATGTTTCATCAGAAGTCCAGATCCTTCACCAGATCCGCATTCTCCTCGATGAACTTGCGGCGCGGCTCCACCTGATCGCCCATGAGCAGGGTGAAGATTTCGTCCGCAGCCATCGCGTCCTCCGGGGTAATCTGCATCATGGTTCGGGTGGCCGGGTTCATGGTTGTCTGCCAGAGCTGCTC
>CAZGKQ010000060.1:2106-8153 GCA_964526125.1 uncultured Faecalibacterium sp. | reverse complement strand
CGCGCACCGAAATCCGGATTCAATCCGCCTTTGCGCGCCTGATGCAGGGACGTACCTCCTTCATTGTGGCGCATCGTCTGTCCACCATTCAGGAAGCCGACATGATTCTGGTCATGAAGGATGGCCACATCATCGAGCAGGGTTCGCATGAACAGCTGCTGGCGAAGAAGGGATTCTACGCCGAGCTGTATCAATCTCAGTTTGCGCTGAGCTGATTTTCCATAACATGCACAACAAAGCCGCCAGAACAGATTTTTCTGCTCTGGCGGCTTTGTGATGGTATAAAAAACAATTTTGACGGGCAAACTGGCATTTTCAACTTTTTCTGATGTTATTCCATTGCACCCAGCAATGTGGGCAGAATCGCCTCAACCGTCATCGTCACCTGTTCCTGCGCCGACAGCGTGGCCTCGCCATCCCCGTTCTGTTTGCCATAATCAGCAAATTGCGCATGATTTCCGCCTTCCAGAACTGTCATCGTCGCCGTTTGCGGAAGATTGGCCTGATAGGTCTCATATTTTTCCCAGTTCAGCACGCCATCTTCAGTGCCGACAACCGACACAACGCTCAATCCCTGTTCAGGCAATTCTTTCGTTGAATAAGCAGCCAGAAGCACCAGCGCATCATATTCCTCCGCATGATCCGCCACATAGTCCGCTGCCATTGCGCCACCCAGCGAGTGGCCGCCAACCGCCCAGCGAACAACCTCCGGATAAAGCGCCTGATACCTGTCTGCTGCATCCTTCTCAAAAATCGCCAGATGATATGGCATTTCCGGCACAATGCACAGCACGCCCTGTTCCGCCAGCGCCTGCATCAGCGGCGCATAAGCCGCGCTGTCCACTTTCGCACCGGGATAAAAAATCAATCCGGCTTTGATGTCGCGTGGCTGAAAAATGATGGCCTCATGGCTGCGGCTGACGGTCACATTCTCCTGCGAAGCCATGGCGGCCAGCGCCTGTTCCTGTGCCGGGGCATAGGTTTGCAAATACGCCATGCACAGCGCCACCGCCACCGTCAGCAGCAGGAGCAGCAGCAAAATCCGGCGCGTTCGACGCGGCTTCTGGGCATTACTCACGGCTGTTCACCGTCCTGCGGATGATACAGACTCATCAGGTGTGCACTGCTGCCGGAAAGTGTCTCCATCGCCGCACGAATCGCGGTCAGATCCTCCGGTGTCATCTTGTCCGGCTTGGCCTTGCCAATCAGGCGACGCAGCGCCGCTTCGTCGTCCTTGACGCGCTTCTTTTCGTCCTTGTCCAGCTGCTTCTGGCATTGTCCCAGTGCCGCGCTGACCAGATTGACCTGCCGCTGCGCCTCATTGAGCGTTTCCATCAAGTCACGGCGGAAGCCGTCCTGCGCTGCATACTGCTCTGCGTCGCGAATCGCCTGCTGGATTTCTTCCTCGCTCATCTTGTTATCCGCCGTGATGGTAATCGACTGGGCACGCCCCGTATCCTGATCTTTGGCCGATACCGTCAGGATGCCGTTGGTGTCAATATCAAACGTCACCTCTATTTTCGGCACACCGGCCATGGCGCGGCGAATGCCTTTCAGGCGGAATTTGCCGATGCTCTTGTTATCGCGCGCCATCGGGCGCTCGCCCTGAAGGACGTTAATTTCCACCGAAGACTGGAACATCCCGGCGGTGGTAAACACCTGCTGATAATGCACGGGCAGGGTGGAATTGCGCTCCACCACGCGAGTCGCCACACCGCCCACCGTTTCAATCGCCAGCGACAGCGGTGTCACATCCAGCAGCAGCAACCCCGTCGAATTCGTCAGCGTCGTATTTTCGCTGAGTGTGTCGCCCTGGATGGCCGCACCCTGCGCCACGCATTCGTCCGGATTGATGTTCTTGCTGGGCATCATGCCCGTCAGCTGGCGCACCTTTTCCTGAACCGCCGGAATGCGCGTTGATCCGCCAACGAGCAGCACCTTGCCCAGTTCGCTGGCCGCAATCCCGGCATCGTTGAGCGCCGAACGCACCGGGCCTTCCGTCCGCGCTACCAGATCAGCAGTCAGTTCGTTGAATTTGGCGCGTGTCAGCGTCATTTCCAGATGAACGGCCTGTCCACCCACTGTGCTGATGAACGGCAGATTGATGCTCGTCATTTCCGCGACGGACAGTTCCTTCTTCGCCTGTTCCGCCGCTTCCTTCACGCGCACCATCGCCGCCGTGTCGCGTCGCAGGTCGGCTCGATGCATCTGCTGGAACTGGTTGCAGATGTGCTGCACAATGCGCTCATCAAAATCATCGCCGCCCAGATGATTATCGCCGCAGGTCGCCAGCACCTCAATCACGCCTTCGCCGATTTCAATCACCGACACGTCAAACGTGCCGCCGCCCAGATCGTAGACCATGATTTTCTGCGGCGCACCGTTGTTCAGCCCATAGGCCAGCGCGGCACTGGTCGGCTCGTTGATAATCCGGCGGACGTTCATACCGGCAATGCGCCCGGCATCCCGGGTCGCCTGGCGCTGAATATCGCCAAAATACGCCGGAACGGTAATCACCGCGTCCGTCACCTTTTCGCCCAGATAACTTTCCGCATCTTCCTTGAGTTTGCGCAGTATCATGGCGCTGATTTCCTGCGGCGTGTAGGTTTTCCCGGCAATGGTCTTGCGCCAGTCCGTGCCCATATGGCGCTTGACGGATGCAATGGTGCGATCCGCATTCACGGCGGCCTGTCGCCGGGCGGCACTGCCGATCAGGCGCTCACCGCTGTCCAGAAAGGCCACGACGGAGGGCGTGGTTCTTTCACCCTTTTCGTTGGGGATAATGGTGGCTACACCGCCTTCCACCACAGCCACGCAGCTGTTGGTGGTTCCCAGATCAATACCGATAGTCCTGCTCATATGTCATTCACCTGTTTTTCTTGAAAAATATATATTATCAGCAGCGGCAGCAGAGGGTGCAGAACATCTGCGCCAGGCAGAGATTCATGCACAGCCGCGAGGGATCCATGGCGCGCGTGTTATAGCCGGATGCATTATTCTGATACGTTTGTCCAGCCTGCTTATACTGCCGCAGCAGCGCCTGATAGGTCGCATTGTTCGGACTGAGCTGGACAGCACGGGTCATGTGATCCACCGCCTGAATGGTGTTGCCAGCTCCATAGTTCGCCACGCCGGAGAGATAGAACCAGCGTGCATTGCGCCCGGTGCTGGGGATGTTTTGCAACACGATCGCCGCGTTCTGATAGCGACCAGCCTGAATATCACGGATGGCCGCCCGGATCGGCTCGCTGTCACCGGCCTGTTCCTGTGGCGGTTGCACCTGCGTCTGGCCGCCGCCCCCAAAGCCAAATCCAAAGCCGCCAAAGAAATCCGCAAACGGATCGCCGCTGTAGCCACCCTGCTGATGGCCTCCATATGGATTCCCACCATATGAATTGCCACCGTATGAATTTCCGCCATAACCGCCCTGCTGACGGCCATATCCGCCATAAGAATTACTTCCATACGGGTTTCCACCATACGGATTCCCACCATATGGATTGCTCTGCTGCTGGCGGTTTGCGTATTTTTCCGGATTCATCAGCATGTCATAGGCTTCGTTCAGCTCGTTCATCTTTTTGGCGGCGTTGGGGTCATTCGGATGCAGATCCGGATGACATTCCTTTGCCTTTCGGCGATACGCACGCTTGATTTCATCCTGGCTGGCGCTTTCCGATACGCCCAGTACTTTCCGGGGATCTGTCACCATAATGCGCGTCAGCCTCCTTTCTCCGGGGCATTTTCCCCACTCGTCCGTTTTTCGTTGTCATGTTTGCTGCGCTTTTCCTCGCGGCGGTGCAGCGCTTCGTTGTAGCTCTGCCATACGCCTTCGTAGAGAATGTTGCGCAGAATCTCCACATCCGTCACAATGGGCAATGCTTCAAAGGCCGCTGAAGCATCGCCCAGCAGCAGCGTCAGCACCTCGCGCATATCCTCCGGCTGGCGTTGCATCATCAGGACAGGGTTATAGCTGTTCTTTTTCCGATCCGCATCAAAATCACAGGCCGCATCCGCCATATAGATGAATCGCCCGAGCGATGCGCCGAAGCAGGACAGCGTTCTCGACCAGTAGTCTTCCTCGTAGACGAATAGCTCCCCCATCAGTGCCCCGAAGCAATTCGCCGCCGCATCGGGAGACTCACTGCGCGCCGCTTCCACCTGTGAAAGCGCAGTCAGTCCCTCTTCAATCGCCGTGCACTGGCGCGGATACAGCGTCTTGACCTCCGCATAGCGCTTTTTCAGCAGCTGTGCCGTCATTCCTCCCAGCAACGACTGATCGTCCTGCCAGTCGTCTTTGGCCTTGAAATACGCCAGCGCAATGGTCATATCCGCCGCATAATCCGTCATTTCGGTGCGCACAAAATCATGCGCCTGTCGCGGATGCGGCACACAACGCATCTGTCCCTGCTTTTCTTCCGGCTCATACAGCGCCGACAGGAACAGCGCCAGAAAGGTCATATCATACGTCAGCGTCAGGCGCCCCCGAAAGCCGTGACGTTCCCCCAGCGACTGACATAATCCGCAATACCATGCCCGGTAACGCTTTTGCTGTGCTTCGTCCAGCGATTCCAGGCAGGGTCTGACATAGCCAAACATCTTTCCTTACGCCCTTTCGTCAAACTGATGGTGGCACTTGGGGCAATTGATGTGCTTTTCTCCACAGCCGCGCTTGAGCCGCAGGCGCGTCCGGCAGTTCGGGCAGCGGAAGTATTTATACGTCTTCATGCCGCGCAGACGCAGGAAAAACTGGCGCACCTCCGTCGGAATGCTGGCCGTCAGCTGACGATACTTCTGGTTTTCCGCGTGACGTTTGGCAATATTCCGGCTCAACATGCGCCAGAGTGCATACACATAGCTCACCGTCGACAGCAGCCCCACCAGCGGCAGCCCGAACAGCGACAGAAGGCTCAGGACAACCGCCGCAATCAGGCAGCCCATGCCCAGCTCATCCGGGCCATTGCGCCCCTGCATCCAGCGATTGAAAGCCATTTGAAGGCGAGTGAAAAAAGTCATTTGCGTTTCCTCCTTGTGGATCATTCAGAAAATAGTATACACCCTGAATTTGAGCCTAATGTGAACAAGTGAAGAATAAAATGCAACAAAATGCGCTTTCCGGGGTGTCATTTTTCAGAAAGCGCCTTTTTCTGCTTTTTCTACCCCAGAGATGTTCTTCATTGATTGAAAAAATCCTTCCTTTACTATATAATGATTCCATGAAAAAATGCTGAGAAAGCAGTGAAAGGAGCTTTTCGGATGCTGCTGACAAACGGGGCTTTTTTCATGGAGAATCATTTTGTCATCGGTCTTTCGGTGCGCGTGGGCGAGGGGCAGATTCAGGCCGTTTCCCCCACGCTCTCACCGCTGCCGGATGAGCCGGTGACTGACCTGCACGGGGATTTTGTGCTGCCCGGCTTTGTGGACACGCACATTCACGCCTTCCGCGGCCATGATGTGATGCAGGGGGAAACCGCCATTCGCGCGATGGCTCGTCTGCTCTATCAGGAGGGCGTAGCGGCTTTTCTGCCAACCACCATGTCGGCAGACGAAGCCACCACCCGGCAGGTCATTGCCGCCATCCGCCGCGTGATGGATGCGCCGGAGCCGCACAGCGCACGCGTTTTGGGCGCACACATGGAAGCACCCTTTCTCGCCCCCAACCGGGCAGGTGCACAAAAAGCTGAATTCTGCACCTGTCCCTCCTGGCAAACCCTGCTGCGCCTGACAGGCCATGATCCCTCAGCCGTGCGCATGGTCTCGCTGGCTCCCGAGCTTCCCGGCGCACAGGATTTTATCCAGCAGGCAGTTGCGCATGGCATTGTCATATCCATCGGCCACACCAGTGCCACCGCCGAGCAGACACATCTGGCCGCCAGCTGGGGCGCAAGCCGCGTGACGCACACCTATAATGCGCAAACGCCTTTCACGCATCGCGCCCCCGGCGTTCCCGGCGCTGCCCTGACGGATGATCGCCTTTTTGCCGAATTCATCGGCGACGGCGTTCATGTGCATGATGATGCCATTCAGCTGCTTTTGCGCTGCAAGGGCGC
>CAZGKQ010000060.1:0-2006 GCA_964526125.1 uncultured Faecalibacterium sp. | reverse complement strand
CTGCCGCTGACGCGCTGGAATCACGATTTTTCCAATTTTACCATTCTGCATGACTAATCAAAAATGGAGGAATGCCTCATGAAGAAGATGGATCTGAGCGGCACCTGGCAGGTGCTGCTTGACGCACAGAAAAAGCAGACGCTACCCACCGATTACCCGGATACCATTCAGCTCCCCGGCACAACCTCACAGGCGCAGCTGGGGCAGCCCAATCCGGCGCGCGAAACGGGCTACCTGACGGATGCCTATGCTTTTGAGGGCTACGCCTGGTACATGCGCCGCTTCACCGCAGACGACTGGCAAGACCAGCAGGTGCTGCTGACGCTGGAGCGGACGCGCAAAACCACCGTTTATCTGGACGGCTGCATCCTTGGCCATCAGGAAAGTCTGTCCACGCCGCACCGTTATCTGCTGCCCACGCTTTCCCGTGGCGAGCACACGCTGGTTGTGCGCGTGGACAACACCGACTACCCCACACGCGGCGGCCACCTGACCAGCCCCGACACGCAGAGCAACTGGAACGGCATCACCGGCGAAATCAGCCTGACGGTGGCGCACACGCTGCTGCTTGACCTGACCATTCAGCCCGATCTGGCGCTTGGTGCTATTCGCCTGAACGGTCGCATCGTCGGCGCTTCATCCGGCGTGGCTGGCATCACCCTGCCGGGGCAGCAGGAACATCTGCTGCCTTGGCGCGACGGCGTGCTTTGCGGCGAATGTCCCCTGCGCGGCTCTGAAGCGCTCTGGGATGAATATCATCCCGTCCTCCACCAGCTTTCCATTGATCTGGACGGCGATCAATACGATTTTTCCTTCGGTCTGCGCGATTTGCGCACGCAGGAGCGCCGCCTGCTCGTCAATGGACAGCCCGTTTTCCTGCGCGGCAAGCATGATGGGCTGCTGTTCCCCCTGACCGGTGCTGCACCGACGACACTGGAAGAATGGCTGCGCGTGCTTTCCATCGCGCAATCCTACGGCATCAATCATTATCGCTACCATACCTCCTGTCCGCCGGAAGCCGCCTTTACTGCGGCGGACAGGCTGGGCATCTACATGGAGCCGGAGCTTCCCTTCTGGGGGACGATTTTGGAAGAAGGCGAAGAGGGCTACGACGCGGCCGAACGCGAATTCCTCTATCAGGAGGGATTGCGCATCCTCCGCGAATTCGGGCATCATCCCTCCTTCATCATGCTTTCGCTGGGCAATGAGCTTTGGGGCAGCAAGCGCGTCATGAACCAGATGCTGCACGATTACCGCGCCGCCGACCCGACAAAGCTCTACGTCAGCGGTTCCAACAATTTTCAGTGGGTGCCGGATGTGCTGGCGGAGGAAGACGTTTTTGTCGGTGTCCGTCTCAGCGGCGACCGGCTGATTCGTGGCAGCTACGCCATGTGCGACTCGCCGCAGGGCATTGTGCAGACCACCGCACCGGAATCCGTCCGCAATTATGACGACATGATCGCGCCCACCTCCGTTTCCGGCTCCACCGCTGCCGGAAAGGTGTTGATTCAGTACGGCACGGGCGTGAAGGAAGTCGATGCAGAATCCGCCGAGGCCTTCATTCCGCATGTTCCCGTTATCAGCCATGAGGTGGGGCAATACGAATTCTACCCCGATTTTTCGGAAATCTCCCACTACACCGGACCGCTGAAGGCGCGCAACTTCGAGGTCTTTCAGGAGCGCCTGACCGCCGCCGGGCTTTTTGCGGAACACGAGCGTTTCTTCCATCAGGCCGGTCGTCTGGCCATTGACTGCTACAAGCGCGAGCTGGAAGCCTTCCTGCGCACGCGCGAGCTTTCCGGCTTCCAGCTGTTGGATTTGCAGGACTTTTCCGGTCAGGGAACCGCGCTGGTTGGCGTGCTGAACGCGCTGATGGAAAGCAAGGGGCTGATTACGCCGGAAGAATGGCATGAATTCTGCGCCGGAACGGTAGTTCTGGGCGAATTTTCCTCCTTCATCTTCCAAACTGGCGAAGATGTGGTCTTTGACGTGCAGATCAGCGAATG
>CAZGKQ010000059.1:2384-8222 GCA_964526125.1 uncultured Faecalibacterium sp. | reverse complement strand
TGGCTTGCACCGTCGATTCCAGTTCAGGTGCGTTCCACCGTGGGTGCGGGGGATGCGATGGTGGGCGGCGTGATGGCTGCACTGGACAAAACAGAGGATATTCGCGAGGCGCTTCGCTTCGGTGTGGCGGCTGGCACGGCTTCCGTCATGACGGAGGGAACACAGCTGATTCGCAGAGAGGATTTTGATGCGCTGCTTCCGCGCGTGCGCATCCGGGATGTTGAAGCATGCTGGTCAGAAGAGTAAGAGCCGAATTCTCCGACGGCGTGATTGATTTGCTGCCGCTGCGGCTCTATCCACCGGAAAAGGATCTGCGTTTCGGTCGGGTATATGATTACATGATTGTGCCGCATGGGACGCACAAGGAGGCCGGGAGAATCTCTCTGCGGCTGGGCGAAAGCCCGTGCGTCTATTATTTCGGACACATCGGCTATCATGTTGATCCGCCGTATCGCGGCAATCATTATGCGCTGCGTGCCTGTCAGCTGCTGCGGCCGCTGCTGGTGATGCATGGCAAGAGCAGCGTGGTGATTACGACCGATCCGGACAACTGGGCGAGCCGAAAGACCTGCCTTGGGCTGGGGTGTCGGCTGGAAAGAACGGTGGCTGTGCCGGAAAGCATCCGCCAGCGTTGGGAGATCAGCGCTGTCAAGTGCCGTTATATCTGGCGGCTGAATGCCTGAAAAAGGCGGAAAAACGGACTGAGATGGAGGCTGCGGACGTGGAAATGACAATCAACGGCGTTCGGGTGCATTACGAAATGGCCGGAACGGGAGATAAACGGGTGGTGCTGCTGCATGGCTGGGGCTGCTCGGAGAAGCTGATGCAGGCCGTGAGCGATGCACTGGCACCGGATATGCGCGTGCTGCGCGTTGATTTTCCGGCGCATGGGCAGAGCGATCAGCCGCCACAGCCCTGGGGCGTGCCGGATTTTGCCGCCTGCCTGATGTCGCTGCTGAAGGGGCTGGACTTTCTGCCATGCAGCGTGATTGCCCACTCCTTCGGTGGACGCGTGACGCTTGAGCTGGCAGCCAACCATCCGGCAGATTTTGAAAAGCTGATTTTGACGGGTGCGGCTGGTATCCGTCCGCCGTCCTCCGGGGAAAAAACAGCGAAGCAGCGGCGTTATCAGCGCCTGAAAAAGCTGGTCAGCTGTAGCCGGAAGCTGCGCGTGCTGGGCGCGCTGCCGGATCGCTGGCAGGAGGCGCTCATCCAGAAGTATGGCTCGAAGGACTACGCGGCGTTGTCGCCGGATATGCGACAGACGTTTGTGCGCGTGGTCAACTACGACCAGAGTTCGCTGCTTGCGAAAATTCAGAATTCAACGTTGCTGATCTGGGGCGACCGGGACACGGAAACGCCGCTGTGGATGGGGCAGCAGATGGAAAAACAGATTCCAGACAGTGGTCTGGTGGTGCTTGAAGGCGGCACGCATTTTGCCTATCTGGAGCAGGCGGCGCGCTTTCATGCGATTGTCCGGCAGTTTCTGCTGTCGGCGTAAATATAGGACAGGGCAGGGGTGGATTGGGTGACATATCTGGTCAAGTGGATGTTGGCGCTGTCCACGGCAGCTTCCATGCTGCTTTCGCAACAGAGCCTGATGCATGATTTTCAGTTGGAGAGCTATCAGTTTGCAGGGTATTTCCGCACGCTTCGGCGCAACTGGAAGCGCGCCATCTTGCCGGGGCTTGTGCTGGCAGTGTATTTGACGCTGCTGTTTCTGGTTTATCGCAGTGTGACGCGCATGCAGCAGGGTGACCTGATCAGGCTGCTGCTGGCGCTGGCGAATATGGCGCTGGCGCTCATTGGCGGCTGGTGGTGCCGCTCCATTTTTCATTTGAAGAAGCCGAAAAAGCCGTTCGTCGTCACCATGCGCGTCCGGCGGACGTATGTTGTGATGGCGGTGGTGTATACGCTGTTGTGTGCGCCGCTGGCGCTTGCAGTGCCGGAGTATTTCTGCGGCCTGATGCCGCTGCTGCTGCCCCAGTGGGTGGCGCTGGGTGGACTGCTGGCCTGGCCGCTGGAAAAGCTGGTGAGCGAAATGTACTTCCGCGACGCGCAGAAAAAGCTGGCGGCGCGGCCTGACATCATCAAAATCGGCATCACGGGAAGCTATGGCAAGACGAGCGTCAAGTTTATCCTCGGCACGATTTTGCAGGAGAAATACCAGACGCTGATTACGCCCAGCAGCTTTAATACCCCGATGGGCGTGACGCGCGTCATTCGCGAGCAGCTGACACCGGCGACGCAGGTGTTTGTGGCGGAAATGGGGGCGCGCCATGTGGGCGATATTCGCGAGCTGTGCCGACTGGTGCATCCGGATTACGGCGTGCTGACGAGCGTGGGTCCGCAGCATCTGGACACCTTCCACACGCTGGAACGCATCAAAAACACGAAGTATGAGCTGATGGATGCGATTCCTGCCGGTGGCTGCTGCTTCTTCCCGGATGACGGTGCCATCTGCCGGGAGTTGTACGACCGCACGGCGAAGGAAAAGCGCCTCTGTTCGCTGACGCAGCATCTGGATGCCGATGTGTGGGCAAGTGATGTGACGGTTTCAGAGACCGGCAGTCGGTTTGTTTTGCACACCTCCACCGATGAAATTCCCTGTGAAACGCGTCTGCTGGGGCAGCATAACATCCAGAATATTCTGCTGGCGGCCACGGTGGCGCTGCATCTGGGGCTGACGCTGCGTCAGGTGGCGCATGGCATTGCGCGACTACAGCCGGTGGAGCATCGGTTGCAGCTGATTCCCACGCCGGGCATCACCATCATCGACGATGCGTTTAATTCCAACCCCAACGGCGCACGGGCGGCGGTGAAGGTGCTGGGCGCGTTCCATGCACGGCGCATCATCATTACGCCCGGCATGGTGGAGCTGGGCGAGAAGGAAGCGGAATTCAACCGGGAATTTGGCCGGGAAATCTGCGGCAATGCGGATGTGGCCATTCTGGTGGGCAAAAAGCATACGCAGCCGATTGCTGACGGGCTGCTGGAAGGCGGTTTTCCGGCGGAAAATCTGCACATCGTGGGCAGCCTGGAGGAAGCCTCGGCGCTGCTGGGGCAGCTGGGAAAACCGGGCGATGTGGCGCTGTTTGAAAACGATCTGCCTGACCATTATTCTGAAATATAAAGTGAGGCTAATAACATGGAAAAGATTCAGCTTGGTGTCATTTTCGGCTCCCGGAGCTGTGAGAGTGAAGTGTCCATTATCAGCGCGGTGCAGCTGATGAATCATGTGGACAGCGAAAAGTATGACGTGATTCCTGTTTATATTGGGGAAAACGGTGTCTGGTATACGGGTCAACCGCTGCGCCAAATTGAGAACTACACGCCTTTTAACCCTCAGAAGCCGGGCATTGAGGCGGTGGCGCTGGACGTAACCGCTGGTTCCGGCGCGCTGATTGCCAATCATCCGGCGAAGGGGCTGTTTGGCCATCCGACGCAGGTTGTTGTGGCGCGGCTGGAAGTCTGCGTGATTGTGATGCACGGCCTTAATGGCGAGGACGGCACGCTTCAGGGCATGCTGGAGCTGGCGAATCTGCCTTACACCTCCACAGGCGTGGCTGGCAGCGCGATTGGCATGGATAAAATCATGATGAAGCAGTTCTTCCGCGGTGCCGGGACGCTGCCGTGCCTGCCGGATTGCTGGTTCACGCGCTCCATGTATCAGCAGGACAAAGACGCTGTGCTGGACAAGGTGGAAAGGGAGCTGGACTATCCGGTGTTTGTCAAGCCGGCCAATCTGGGCTCGTCCATTGGTGTGAGCCGTGCTGACGACCGCGAAGGGCTGGCGGACAGTCTGGAACTGGCGTTTGAATATGACCGTCGCGTGCTGGTGGAAAAAGGGCTGGATCACCCCATCGAGCTGAACTGCTCTGTTCTGGGCTATGACGATCAGGTGGAAGCCAGCCCGATTGAAATGCCACTTTCCAGCGAGCAGTTCCTGGATTTCAAGGAAAAATATCTGGCCAATGGCGGCTCCAAGGGCATGGCGAGCCTGCATCGCGTGCTGCCTGCGCCCATTGAGGACAGTCTGCGTGACCACATTCAGGCGCTGTCCTGCGAAATCTTCCGCATGCTGGACTGCAAGGGCGTGGTGCGCATTGACTACATGTTCGACCGCGCGTCGGAGCAGGTTTTCATCACGGAAATCAACACCATTCCCGGCTCGCTGGCCTTCTACCTGTGGGAGAATGCAGGGGTGAAGTATTCCCAGCTCATTGACCGCATGGTGGACTGCGCACGCAGGGCGCATGAAGATCGCAATCTGCGCAATTATGCCTTCTCCTCCGACATTTTGAAGGGCGTATCGCTCGGCGGTGCCAAGGGCACCAAGGGATGCAAGGGCACAAAGGGCGCAGCACTGTGAGTGGCGCGGCAGCATCCGTCTGCAAAAGCTGGGCGTATCCAGAGGAGGTGCATTTCTACGCGACTGGAAGACATTCGATCACCGCAGGACATCAAGGGACTGTCCTATGAAGAAATGAACGATCTGGCGGCGCAGATCCGCACGGAGCTGGTAACGACCATCTCCCGACGGGGCGGCCATCTGGCGAGCAATCTGGGCGTGGTGGAGCTGACGATGGCAATCCACCGCGTTTTCAACATGCCGCAGGATCAGATTGTGTTTGATGTGGGACATCAGAGTTATGTGCATAAGCTGCTGACGGGGCGTTACCGCACGTTTTGCACGCTGCGTTCCTTCGGCGGCTTGTCGGGCTTTCCCAAACGCGGCGAAAGCGAGTATGACGTGTTTGAGACGGGTCATGCGTCCACGGCGCTCTCTGCGGCGCTGGGGCTGGCGCGCGCCCGAGACATGCAGGGCAAAAAGCATCATGTGCTGGCACTGGTGGGCGATGGCGCCCTGACAGGCGGCATGTGCTATGAGGCGCTCAACGATGCCGGCGACAGCCATACACCGCTGATTGTTATCCTCAATGATAATGAAATGTCCATTGCCCCCAACGTCGGGGCTTTGTCGCAGCACCTGACCGAGCTGCGCGTGTCCAGCGGCTGGACAAGCACCAAGCGCGTTGTCCAGAAGGGTCTGGCGCGGCTGCCACTGGTCGGCAAGCCAATTCAGCGCGTGCTTTCCTGGGGCAAGAATACGGTCAAATCCATCTTCCGTCGGGAAAACCGGGAAGGCTTCTTCAACAGCCTTGGCTTCCACTACTATGGGCCGATTGACGGCCATGACCTGAAGGCGCTGGAACACACGCTGGAAGCCGTGAAGCGCCTGAACGAGCCTGTGGTGGTACATGTGCTGACGAAAAAGGGTTACGGTTACAGCGCAGCGGAGGAAAGCCCGGAAATTTTCCACGGCACGCCGCCGTTCTATGTGGAAACCGGCACGGCGCGAAAAAAAAGCACGTTGCCGCCCTATGGCCGCGTGATGGCGGAAACGCTGTGCGAAATGGCGCAGACGGACGATAAAATTGTGGCCATCACAGCCGCCATGCCCTCCGGTACGGGGCTGAGCTACTTTGCGGAGCGCTATCCCCGGCGCATCATGGATGTAGGCATTGCCGAGGAGCATGCGGTGACGCTGGCGGCTGGGCTGGCGGCTGGTGGCATGAAGCCGTATTTTGCGGTGTATGCCTCCTTCTTCCAGCGCTCCTACGACCAGCTGATTCACGATGTCTGCATGCCGCGCCTGAACGTGACGCTGCTGCTGGACAGAGCCGGGCTGGTAGGCGAGGACGGCGCGACGCATCATGGCGTGTGGGATCTGGCCTCCATGTTGCCTGTGCCGAATCTGACGGTGCTGGCACCGCGCGATTTGCAGGAATTGAAGGCCATGATCCGCTGGAGCGGCAGTTACGACGGCCCCTGTGC
>CAZGKQ010000059.1:0-2284 GCA_964526125.1 uncultured Faecalibacterium sp. | reverse complement strand
GATCAGCTGCTGAAATATCTGGGACTGACGCCGCCGCAGATGACCCGGCGCATTGTGACGGCGCTGGAAGGATGGGAGAAGAGCAAAGCATGAGCGAAAAGCAACGCGCGGATGTCGCGCTGGTGGAACGCGGACTCTGCGAGAGCCGCACAAAGGCACAGGCCAGCATCATGGCCGGCGAGGTGTATGTGGGTACGCGGCGCATCGACAAGGCTTCGGAGCTGATCAAATCGGAGGAAGAGCTGGAACTCCGCGGCAAGTCGAATCCCTACGCCAGCCGTGGCGGCCTGAAGCTGGAAAAGGCGATTCACTCCTTTGGCGCGGATTTGACGGGAAAAGTCTGCATGGATATTGGCGCGGCGACGGGTGGCTTCACCGATGTATGCCTGCAAAACGGTGCAGCGCATGTTTATGCCATTGACGTGGGCTATGGTCAGTTTGCCTGGAAGCTGCGCAACGATCCACGCGTGACGCTCTATGAGCGCACCAACGCCCGGCTGTTGACGGCGGACATGTTGCCCCTGCACCCGACTGTCACGGTCATGGATGTCAGTTTTATCAGCATTCGCCTGATTCTGCCTGTGGCCGCGCAGCTGATGGGTGAGGAGGGCGTGTTTTATACGCTCATCAAGCCGCAGTTTGAAGCTGGACGCGACCGCATCGGCAAAAAGGGCGTGATTCACGATCCGCGCGTGCATGAGGATGTGCTCCGGGAGATTGTCGAGTTTGCGCCGACCATCGGCTGGCAGGTGCAGGCGCTGGATTATTCGCCCATCAAGGGGCCTGAAGGCAATATCGAATTCCTGGGCAAGATCACCGTCCGCACGCAGGAGACAGAGCCGATCACGCCAGAAATGATTCATGCGCTGGTGAAACAGGCGCATCAGGAACTGAAGGGGCACGGCTGAAAATAAAAAATTGCCGCATACTTGCATAAATATTCACTTTGTGTTATGATGGCTTTACAGGAGCAAAAAGGAGGGATCGCGCCATGCAGGTGGGACTGGTTGTTCACGGCAGACGGGAGGATGCGCTGGATGCGGCCCGTCAGGCGGTGAACATGCTCCATGCCGCCGGGATTGGCGTGCTGGCGGAAAGGGAGCTGCTGCCGGAGCTGGGCAGCGGTGTGCTGCCGCTGGAAGCGCCGGAAGCCCGTGCGGACGTGATCCTTTCACTTGGCGGAGACGGGACGCTGCTGCGCGGCGCACAGTACGCGCTGGCCTGGGACGCGGCGCTGCTGGGCGTGAATCTGGGGCGCGTCGGCTTTCTGGCGGAGGCGGAGGCGGAAATGTTGCCGCAGATGATTTCCAGCATCATTCGGGGCGACTATGAGGTGGAACGCCGCGCCGTGCTGAATGTTTCCGTGGGTCAGGAAAGCTGGTATGCCGTCAATGATGTGGTGGTCAGCCGGGGCGGCTATGCCCGGCTCATTACGGTGACGGCCATGGTCGATGGCGAAAAGGCCGGGCGATATATCGCCGACGGGCTGGTGGTCGCCACGCCAACCGGCTCGACGGGCTATTCGCTTTCCGCCGGTGGACCGATTATTTCCCCCAAAGTGGATTGCATGGTGCTGACCCCCATCTGTGCGCACAGCCTTCAGCATCGTCCGACGGTTGTGCCGGGAGGCGCTCAGATTGAGCTGCTCCTGGGGTCGGATGCACCGCAGAGTGCGTGCCTTCAGGTGGACGGGCAGACGAAAGCGCAGCTGGATGACGGCGCGACCATCTGCATCCGCCGGGCGGAGAAAACCCTCCGCCTGATTCACACAGGTGCGCAGCCGTTTTTTCACCTTGTCCGGGAAAAGCTGACCGAGTGGACCCGGTAAAAACCATCATCAGGAAGGCAGGTACGGCGGAACAATGAAAACCGTCAGGCAAGTAGCAATTCTGGATATTATCGACAAGCAGGAAGTGGAAACACAGGAGGAACTGGCCGCCGCGCTGACGGCTCGGGGCATCCGCGTGACGCAGGCCACCGTCTCCCGGGACATCAAGGAGCTGCGGCTGCTGAAGGTGCTCACCAGCTCCGGAAAGTATAAATATGCGACAGGCGATCAGGCAGAAAGCAATCTGTCGGAGCGCTTTATTCGCATGCTTTCCGAATCAATGCTTTCCGTTTCCTCGGCCAATAACATGATTGTGGTCAAAACGCTTTCCGGCTCGGCCAATGTGGCGGCGGAAGCGCTGGACAGCATGCACTGGCCGGAGGTGCTGGGCACGCTGGCCGGGGATAACACCATCTTTCTGGTCATTCGCTCCACGGAGGAAACGCCGGAAGTGGT
>CAZGKQ010000058.1:0-8352 GCA_964526125.1 uncultured Faecalibacterium sp. | reverse complement strand
CCATCGCGCAGCAGATACACGCGGCTGTCGCCCACATGGCCGATATAGGCAAACTGGCCGTTCATCCACACCACGGACAGGGTTGTCCCCATGCCCGTGAGTGTTTCGTCCTTCTCCTGCTGGTGATAAATCTGGCGGTTCACGTCTTCAATGGCCGCGCGCAGCACCGCCACAGAAGGCGTTTGCTCCTTCAGGGCAGCAATCAGGCCGTCGCGCGCAGCGGCGGAAGCAATTTCACCGCCCTTGTGGCCACCCATGCCGTCGGCCACGCCATAGAGATGCCCTTCCTCCCACACGACCAGCGCATCCTGATTATTCGCCCTGACCTTGCCCACATCCGTGCGCGAGGCACAGACAAGCGCCGGGGGCAGCGGCTCTGCCTCCGGAGGAATCTGTGCTTCCAGATTACGATGAACGAGAAAGTCATTCAGTGAGCTTTGGCTTTCCCGGCTGAAACGAATTTTTCGGCTCATAATACTTCTCCATGCTGGTCAGTTTAATTCTTGAAGAGGAGATTGACTCACCCTTCATGGATTCGCGTTTTCCTGATTTTTGAGCGTTCTGCGGCGCAATTGGCCACAGGCGCCCTCGATGTCGTCGCCCATTTCGCGGCGGCGCGTGGCGGAAATGTGCAGCTCCTCCAGCTTATGCAGAAAGCGCTGCACCGTCTTTTCATTCACGCCCTTCAAATCGCGCTCTTCCACCACATTGAGCGGAATCAGGTTGACATGGCACTGCATGCCGCGCAGACGCTGCGCCAGCTCCTCGGCGTGGCGCTCTTCGCAGTTCACACCGCCAACCAGCGCATATTCAAAAATCACGCGGCGACCTGTTTTATCAATGTAATTCCGGCAGGCAGCCAGCAGTTCCTCCATCGGGTAGGCGTTGGCGATGGGCATGGTCTGGCGGCGAATTTCGTCATTGGGCGCATGCAGCGACACCGACAGCGTCACCGGCAGATTTTCCTCCGCAAACTGGTACATTTTCGGCACCAGCCCACAGGTGGACAGGCTGACGTTGCGCAGACCGATATTCACGCCGTCCGGCTCGCGCAGCAGGCGCAGGAAGCGGCAGACCTGGTCATAATTGTCCAGCGGTTCACCGCTTCCCATCAGGACGATGTTATGCACCCGATCTTTTCCGTCCAGGTAGCGATTGGCGGCCAGTACCTCGCCCAGCATTTCACCGGCTGTCAGCGAGCGAACGCAGCCATCCAGCGTGCTGGCGCAGAACTTGCAGCCCATCCGGCAACCCACCTGCGTGGAGATGCACAGCGTATAGCCGTGATGGTAGTGCATCAGCACCCCCTCCACGCAGTTTCCGTCCTGAAGGCCAAAGAGGAATTTGACCGTATCGTCCAGCTGGCTTTCCCG
Source organism: uncultured Faecalibacterium sp. (assembly GCA_964526125.1). Classification (GTDB taxonomy): domain Bacteria; phylum Bacillota; class Clostridia; order Christensenellales; family Aristaeellaceae; genus UBA11524. The sequence continues at coordinate 6,979 of CAZGKQ010000058.1, read as the reverse complement.
TTTTTCCAGAATAGTGACCGGCTGCGCGACCGCCGTTTGCTTCAGCGTTTCGCGCATGGCTGCCGGAAGGTTGGTCATGGCCTCAAAGTCCGCGCCCTGATGAATCCAACGAAAAATCTGCTTTCCGCGAAAGGCGGGCATGCCCTGCGCTTTGCACCAGTCCGCCAGCTCTGTGGGCGTCATGCCCGTCAGCTCGGTCATGCGCGTTTCCTCCGCATCCGGCACAGGTAGAAGCCTTCCACGCCATCGCGCTGCGGCAGCAGTTGCAGGCCAGTTCCTTCATACTGACGATATTTTTCCGGAATCGTCTCCGGCAGCGGCATCAGCTCAAACTCCGGATGGCGCGCCAGGAAGCGTTCCGCCTGACGCACGTTTTCATCCTTGAGCACCGAGCAGGTGGAATATACCAGCGTGCCGCCCTTTTTCACATACGGACAGACCGCATCCAGCAGGTCGCTTTGCAGCTGCACCAGCTCCGCCACGCTCGCTTCCGTCACGCGGTATTTCACGTCGGGCTTTTCGCTCATCACGCCCAAACCAGAGCATGGCGCATCCAACAGCACGATGTCCATCGTGTTTTCCAGTTCGGGGCGCGGTTTGAGGGCATCTCGCGTCATCGGGCGCACGTTTTCCAACCCCAGGCGCTCCATCTGTGCACGGATCAGATCCGTGCGGTGCGGATGCAGCTCCCAGGCCTGCACGCGACCTGTCCCCTGCATCATTTCCGCCATCAGGCAGCTCTTGCCGCCCGGTGCAGCACAGGCGTCCAGAATCTGCATGCCGTTTTTCGGCGCAGCGGCCAGACAGACCATCATGCTGCTCTCACTCTGGATGGAGAATTTTCCGCCCACAAAACCGGCGTCGTGGGCAATTTCCGCCATGTTGCGGATGCGCCAGCTGTGCGGAACCGTTCCGCGCTCATGCTCCCACACCTTGTTTTGCAGGAAGCCTTCAAACGCATCGTCCGTCATGCGCAGCAGATTCGGGCGGACGGTGATCGCCGCGTTGGGCTGATGGAAGCTCATTAGCGGCGCCGCCTCCTCGCCCCAGTCATCCAGCAGACATTCCACCAGCCATTCCGGCACGCTGTGGCGGATGGAGAGCGCCTTCACCGGCTCCAGTGCAAAATCCGGATAACGGATTTCATCCTTCTGCCGCACCAGATTGCGCAAGATGCCGTTGCACACGCCAGCCAGCCCTTCCATGCCCAGCTCCTTGCACAGCGCCACCGACGTGTTGCACGCTGCGCTCTCCGGAATGCGATCTTCAAGCAGAATCTGACATGCACCAAGGCGCAGCACATTGCGCAGCTTGATGTCCGTGTCCGGCTTGGCCATCAGCGAATTCAGCGCCCAGTCCAGCGTCAGCAGGTGTTCCAGCGTGTCATAGACCAGACGCGCGGCCAGACGGCGATCCACCAGCGGCAGACCGCAGGCATTCAGTTTTTCATCCAGCACCAGCGAAGCGTAGGCATCGTTTTCCGTCACAGCGCGGATTACTTCCAGCGCCAGTCGGCGTGCCGGAAGTCCGTCACTGCCTTCCACACGCGGTTCCGCCGGGCGCGGTGGATAGGGACGCTTCCCCACTCCGTTTCCACCGATGGGTTTCCCCGTCGTTCTGTGGAATTCCTTTTTCCCACCGAAAGCCGGTTTTTTGTCGCCATACGGGCGTTTTTCACCACTGAAGGCCGGTTTTCCCGTTCTCGCAGGTGTCCCAGCAGGGCGATTCCCACCAAAGGCCGGTTTTTCACCGCCAAAGGACGGTTTGTTTCCACCAAAAGAGCGCTTTTCGCCACTCACAGGCGGTCTGTTTCCACCATTTCTGCGTTTCTCGCCATCAAAAGACGGTTTATTCCCACCAAACGTGCGTTTCTCGCCGCCAAACGAAGGTTTTCCGCCACCGAAGGAGCGTTTCTCGCCGCCGAAGGATGACTTTCCCCCACCGAAGGAGCGCTTTTCTCCACCAGCGGATGGCCGACGATTGCCCGGCGCACCATTCCGCTTTCCATCGCCCGGCCTTGCGCCGCCAAAAGACCTGCCGCCCTGTCCGGGGCGCTTTTCATCATTCATTTTCCTTATCCTCTTTCAACATCGTTCCGACAGCCAACGCATGGCCGCGAAGGTAATCACCTGCATTCAACGGCTTTCCGCCGGGAACCTGCATCTGTTTGATGCGCACCGCGCCTTCTCCGGCTGCCACCACCAGGCCTGATTTCGGGTCTGCGGCCAGCACCTCGCCCGGCTGACCGCTGCCCTGCACCACCTCGGCGCGCAACAGCTTCCATGTGCCACCAGGAGCACAGGTGGTGCAGCCCGGCCAGGGATTGAGCGCATGAATCCGGTGGACGATGCTTTCCGCCGTTTCATGCCAGTCGATGATGCCCATTTCCTTTTCCAGCTTCGGGTCGTAGGTCATCTGGCTTTCGTCCTGTGGAATCCGCACCAGCAAACCATCTTCCATCGCCTTCAGCGTCTGAATCAGCAGTTCCGCGCCCATCTGGCTCAGGCGAACCGTCAGTTCACCGCACGTTTCCGCCGGATCAATCGGCGTTTCCGCCTTCAGGAGCATATCGCCGCTGTCGATGCCACGCGCCGTCATCATCGTCGTCACACCGGCCACCGGATCAACCTGCAAGATTGCCCATGCAATCGGCGCAGAACCACGATGGCGCGGCAGCAGCGATGCGTGCACGTTCACCGTCCCCAACGGCGGAATATCCAGCACCTTCTGGGAAAGAATCTGTCCAAATGCCGCCGTGATGCACAGTTCCGGCTGAAGCGCCAGCAGCGTTTCATAACCGTCGCGGCTGATTTTCTCCGGCTGGAAGACCGGAAGTCCCTTTTCCAGCGCATACTGTTTCACCGGAGACATGGTCATTTTGTTGCCGCGTCCCTTGGGGCGGTCAGGCTGGGTGAACACGCCCACCACCTCATAGCCGCCCTCCACCAGCGCCGTCAGGGACGGCACGGCAAATTCCGGTGTCCCCATGAATACGATTCTCACGCTTCATCATCCTCCGGGATGTGTCCCTCAATTTCCTCCGGGGTCAATTCACGATCCATCACGTCAATATACAGTGTACCATCCAGATGATCCAGCTCATGGCAGACAGCACGGGCAAAGAACCCTTCCGCCACCGTTTCGCACGCCTGACCATCCCGGTTCTGGTACTGCACCGTCACCTGATTGGGGCGCGTCACCACGGCCTGTCGTCCCGGCAGGGACAGACAGCCTTCGCGACCACACTGCTCGCCCTCACGATGCGTGATGACCGGGTTAATCATCTCCACCAGTCCATCGCCCACGTCAATGACCACCACGCGGCGCAGAACCCCCACCTGCGGCGCAGCCAGCCCCACGCCTTCCGCCTTGTACATGGTGTCGGCCATGTCCTTAAGCAGAATCTTCAGGCGCAGATCAAACTTTTCCTGCCGACGGCAGGTCTGGCGGAGGCATTCATCCCCCAGCGTTACAATTTTCCGAATTGCCATTGTTTTTTACTCCTGTCACTGTCAATTCCTGATCACATCATCGTGGTCGGGTTATATTCAAACCAGACATCCGCGTTGTCCTGCTTTTCGCGCGCCATTTCGCTCAGCGCCGCGGCAAACTGCTCGGTATCGGGATGCACCAGCAGCTTCATCATCACATGCCAGCGCGTTTTGCCGCGCAGAACCCGGATTCCCGGCTGATCCAGCCGCAGCATCAGCGTGCGCTTTTTCCATGTGGGATGTTCCGCCAGCAGCGCCTCGCACCGGGCGTAAAGTGTCTCTGCCGTTTTCTGCGCCGTAGTGGGCAGATTGCTCTCCACCAGCAGCCGCGCCAGAATCGTAAACGGCGGATAAAGCCCCGTCCTGCGCCGATCAAATTCCATCTCGAAAAATGCGCGGTAATCCTGCGCCGCAGCGCTGCGAATCACCTCATCCTCCGGCTTGTACGTCTGCACAATTACCTGACCGGGCAGTGTACCGCGTCCAGCGCGACCGGCCACCTGCGTCAGCAGCTGAAACGTGCGCTCCCGGGCGCGATAATCCGGCAGATTCAGCGTCATGTCCGCCGCAATCACACCCACCAGCGTCACACGGGGGAAATCAAGCCCCTTGGCAATCATCTGCGTGCCCACCAGCAGCCGTGCCCGGCCGGAACGGAACTCGTCCAGCAATCGCGCATGCCCCTCCTTGCCGGAGGTGGTATCAATATCCATGCGAATCACTTTTTCCTGGGGGAAAAGCTTTTTCAGCTCTTCCTCGACCCTTTGCGTCCCTGCGCCAAAGTAGCGGATGTACTTTCCGGCGCAGCTGGGACATTTCGTCGGCAGCTGCTGTGCAGCGCCGCAATAATGGCAATGCAGCTGCGCATCCGTCATGCCATTCTCCGTCACATGGCAGGTCATGGCCACATCGCAGTTGGGACACTTGACGACATAGCCGCAGCTCCTGCAACTCACAAAGCTGTGGTATCCACGGCGGTTCATCAGCAGCATGGCCTGTTCGCCGCGTGCCACGCAGTTCTGCAATGCTGCAATGAGCTGCGTGGAAAAAATGCTGCGATTCCCCTTTTCCATTTCCGCACGCATGTCCACCAGCGTCACCTGCGGCATCGGGCGATTCCCGACGCGATTGGGCATTTCCAGCAGCACATAATCGCCACGACGCGCCTTGGCGAAAGACAGAATGCTGGGCGTGGCCGAAGCCAGCAGCAGCGTTGCACCTTCGTTTTCGCATCGGCGCAGCGCCACCTCCCGGGCATCGTAACGCGGATGCCTGTCGGAGAGGTACGTCGATTCATGCTCCTCATCCACAATCAGCAGCCCCAGCTTTTCGCAGGGGGCGAACACCGCCGAGCGTGCGCCAATCACGACCCGGGCATCGCCGCGCCAGATGCGCCGCCACTCGTCGAAACGTTCCCCAGCGCTCAGGCGCGAATGCAGCACCGCCGCCACCGCCCCGAATCGGGCGCGAAACCAGGAAACCATCTGCGGCGTCAGGGCAATCTCCGGCACGAGAATCATGGCCGATTTTCCCTGCGCCAGCGTCTGCCGGACAAGGCGGATGAACACCTCCGTTTTGCCGCTGCCCGTCACGCCATGGAGCAGGTATCTCCCCTGTCCCATGGATAGGCTGGGCAGCATCTCATCCAGCACTTCCTGCTGTCCCGGTGTCAGCACCGGATCGGGCGCAGGCTTTTCTTCCGCCACGCCACCCGGACGGCGCAACACCTCCTGCTGCGCCAGCGTCACCAGCCCGGCGGAAACCAGCTGTCGCAGCGAAGGAAGCGGCTCGCGTACCAGCAGCTTCAGCTCCTCCACCGGATGCGTTTTGCCGTCCGCCAGCAGCGTCAGCAGCAGACGACGCTTGGGCGAGCGCTTCTCCGCCTGTGCCGCAGCCTCCATCTGCTCCGCCGGAACCGCAGCCCGGGCGACCATCTGCGTTTTGACCTGCACACGTCCACCGCGCATCTGTGCCGGGAGCATCAGCCTCAGCGTCTCCGCCAGCGGACAATGCGCATCCTCCGCCATCTGCCGCGCCAGCGCAATCAGCGGCGGACGAATGGCCGCATAGTCCTCCAGCGGACGAATCACCGACCGCAGCCGTTCCGGCGGAATCTCCGTATCCGCCGTGAGCGAGAGAACCACGCCTTCCTTGCGCTGCCGCCCGAAGGGAACCTCCACGCGTTGTCCCTCGCGCAGCGCCATGCCTTCCGGAATGCCGTATGTAAATGTATGCGCCACATTTTCATGCACAATATCAACAATCACCTGCGCATACATTTCCCTGCCCCCTCTCTGCGCCAGCGTGAAGACAATATACCATTCTTTATTATACAACGTAATTGGAAACGGGTCAAGCCTTTTCCCGGGTAACAGATTTTTGAAGTTCAGGCCAAAATCCATTTTCAAAATTCCGAAGATATGGTATACTACAGGAAAATCCGACAGGAGGAAACTTCCTTAATGTATACACCGTTTCATGATCCCCTGATTGTGCCGATGGCGCAGGGGTTTCTGGGGCTTAGCACCGATTTGGGCTGGCGGAACGTCACTGCGCGCACCTCAGAAGATCTGCTTTCGTGGAGCGAGCCGTTTTCGCTGCTGCCGCATACACCGCCGTCAATCCTGCGCCGCATTGGCACGGATCACTTCTGGGCACCGGAGCTGGTACAGCGCGGCAACCAGTGGCGGCTGTACTACTGCGCCAGCCGTCCCGGAAAGACGCAAAGCACCATCGGGCTGGCCGTCTCGGCGAACGTCGAAGGCCCCTACGAAAATCTGGGGGATGTGGTGACCTCCACCCATCTGGAAACCTTCACGCAGCCCAACGCCATCGACCCCTGCGTGGTGGCCGACCGCAACGGGCAGGACTATCTGATCTACGGCAGCTTTTTCGGCGGAATCCGCATTCTCCCCCTGAAGGCGGACGGCTTCCCGGCGGTCTACGACGGCGGACGCTGCATTGCCGGTGGCGGTCATCAGGCCGTAGAGGGCGCATACGCCTTCTATCAGGCAGAATTTGATCGCTTTGTGCTCTTCACCTCCTGGGGCGATTTGGGGAAGGATTATCACATCCGCGTAGGCTACAGCCATGAAATCACCGGCCCATATCTGGATTCGCAGGGGCTGCCGATGACCGACGCAGACCCCAACCACCACCCGGGCGACAAGCTCTGCGGCGGCTACAATTTCGACTGCGAAGCGCTTCCTGGCGTGATGGCCACCGGTCACAACAGCCTGCTGCACCTGCCGGACGGCCTGTATCTGGTGCATCATGCGCGTCCGGAAGGTGATGTACGTCACCCCTTCCTGCAAATTCGCCGTCTGCTGACCGCTGCGGACGGTCGTCTGCTGGTCTGGCCGCTAACCTATGACGGCCAGCCGCTTGAACCGCTGGACAATCCGCCCGAGCGCTGGCGCGTGGTGTACCACAACCGCCTGAACCGCGGCGTAGCCTACGCAAGGCACCTCACCGCCGCGCAGATGCAG
>CAZGKQ010000057.1:6697-8448 GCA_964526125.1 uncultured Faecalibacterium sp. | reverse complement strand
GAAAGCAATCTGGCGCGGCGGCTGGTTCCCTACAAGGCAGGAGAGCAGCCGAAGGCGCGTCAGCTGATTAAACTGAACACGAATGAAAATCCATATCCGCCGGCGCCCGGAGTGCTGGATGTTCTTCAGCATTTTGATGCGGCGCAGCTCCGACTCTATCCGGACATGGAGGCGACGGCGCTGCGACAGGCCATTGCACAGGTGGAGGGCGTGCCGGAGGACTGGGTGTTCTGCGGCAACGGTTCAGATGAGGTGTTGGCCTTCGCGTTCGCTGCGTTTTTTGCGGAAAAAACGTTGCGCGTTCCGGCTGTGACGTATTCCTTCTATCCGGTATATGCCAATTTGTTTGGGACGACGGTGGAAAGTGTCCCCATGCGGCCGGACTGGCAGGTGGATGTGGAAGGCCTCATGCAGGGCAAGTCGGGAAATCCTGTTGCGCTGGCAAATCCCAATGCGCCGACGGGACTGGCATTGCCGCTGTCGGCACTGCACCGACTGGCTGAACACACGCAGCAGCATGAGGAGGTGCTGCTGGTGGACGAGGCGTATGCGGCTTTTGCGGAGGAAACGGCGATTCCACTCGTCCGGGAATTTGACAATGTGCTGCTCACACGCACGTTCAGCAAGAGTCACGCTCTGGCTGGTCTGCGCGTCGGGTATGCCATTGGACAGCCGGGGTTGATTGCTGCACTCCGGCGCATCCGGGACAGCTTCAACAGTTATCCGCTGGATCGCGTGGCACAGGCGGCAGCGAGGGAGGCCGTGCTGGACACGGCCTACACGGCGGAAAAAGTGGCACAGGTATGCCGCGACCGCGATGCATGCTATCAGGCGCTGCGTGAAGCCGGAATTGAAGTGCTTCGCAGCCGGACGAACTTCCTGTTTGTGCGTGCGGATAAGGAGGACGCTGCGCCGGTGCAGCAGCGCCTTCGTCAGGAAGGGATTCTGGTGCGGCACTTTGCCAGTGGCGATCTCCGCCCGTATCTGCGCGTGACGATTGGGACGACGGAGGAGATGCAGCAGGTGACGGAGGCACTGATCCGGAATATCAAAGACAATCCTGCTTGACAAAGAACCGCGGAAATGATACACTGAAATCAGAAACGGCGCTGATTCGACAGTGGCCGCAAAAAACGATGTGGGGGGAGAATATCCTCCACGGGAGGGAAAGAAAATGAAGAAGCTGGTTTCCGTGATTCTGGCCATGCTGCTGGCGCTGACGATGCTGACGGGCGCACTGGCTGAGACAGCCGTGGATGTGGTGGGCGTATGGTCTGCCAATCTGCTGGGCATCGGCATGACGCTGACCCTGAACGAAGATGGCACCTACACCGTTGACATGGGGTTAATGGGCAGCGATGAAGGCGTCTGGGAAATGCAGGAGGATGGCAACATCCTGATGGACAAGGGTACAGATGAAGAAGCTGTGGCTGAAGTGACGGCAGACGGCATCACCATCGACGCTGGTGGCATGATGCTGGTCTTCGCCCCGGGTGAAGAAGCGGCGGAACAGGCAAACGTGTCGCTGGACATTCGCACTGATGCGACGCTGGACGAGCTTCAGGGTGAATGGGTGGCGAAGCAGGCTGCGACAATGGGACTGGTGATGGATGCAGACCTGATTGGTTTTACCTGCTCGCTGGCGGTGATTGATACCGCACTGCAAATCCATGAGATGCAGGGCGATACCTCGCTGGATACATTCCCGATTCCGATGACGTTTGCGGATGGCGCGCTCCATCTGGAACTCC
>CAZGKQ010000057.1:0-6597 GCA_964526125.1 uncultured Faecalibacterium sp. | reverse complement strand
GCGCAACTGCCCGAAGGCAGCTACATCAAAAGCGATGCCGTGCTGGATGAAGGCGATAGCCTGATCCTGATGGCATATAACTCAGGAACATGGCGTGTGAACCTGACCACCGGGGAAGCCGAGCTGCTTGCGCCTGAAAGCGATACGAGCGCCAGTGGCACGCTCTGCCGTGATGATGAAGGGACGCTCTGCCTGATCGGCACGATGTATGATGAAAACTGGAACCTGCAACTGGCCGTGCAGAAGCTGGACGAGGAAAGCGGCAAGTGGTACACCGCGCAGCAGAAGGAGCTGGATGATCTGCTGGACGGCGCGGCGCTGGAATACATGCAGGCCAGCTGCTACGATAACGGCACGCTGTACATGCTCCTGACCATCGAAGGCAAGGAGCACCCGATGCTGGCCAGCTGGACACTCGCCACGGACGAGGTGAAGCTGTTGGCGGCGCTGGGTGGCGATCCGTGGAGCAGCAGCAACCTGTTCCTGCGCGACCAGACCGTCTGCAATGCGGACAACATCTACGACGACAACGGCCTGATCCTCTACACCTACGACCTGACGACGGGCGAAAGCAGCACGGAAACGTATCACAGCGATACCATGTCGCTCTGGACGGCTGAGGATATTCAGTATCGCGACGGCCAGTACACCCTGATCGGCCGCAGCAACGACGAGCGCAACAGCCGCGGCATTTACGCCGGTTCGTCGCTGGAATCGCTGACGCTGGTGGCGGAAAACATCGGCGAAAGTACAACGCTGCTGGCTCCGCAGAAAGGCATGCTGCTGCTGGACGCCAACCTCATCATCAGCGCGAACATCTTCTCCGACGCGGCCGTGACGCTGGTGGTCAACGACGGCTGGCAGCAGGACAGCAGCTATCTGCTTCAAAACGGCGTGAACATCACCAACTGCTATCTGGACGTGGCGGACATCCTGAACATGAAAAACAGCGATGTGGATATTTTCTGCATCCGCACGACCAGCACGCCCGGCCTGTCGCTGATTAAGAGCAAGGGCTACTTTGTGGATCTGAGCGGTAGCGAAATCATTTCCGCGCAGGTGCAGCGGCTGTATCAGGGGCTGCAAAAGGGGCTGATGACGGATGACGGCAAGATTGTCGGCTGGTATCTGAATCTGGAAACCTTTCTGCCGGATGTGATGAATTCCACGCTGAAAGAAAACGACATGGAATTCCCGGAGACGCTGCTGGAAATGTTCCAGCAGATTGTGGAGCTGGATGAATGCGGCGTGCTCACCGACGAAATGATGACGCCGATCGGCTATCCCACTTATGAACGCCAGAACATGCTGGAAATGTGCATTGAGCGCTACCTGAACGAGCAGCAGCTGCTGGGCAACCGCATCAATCTGGACAACGCGGAGCTGCGCGAACTGCTGGAATACATCGTGGCGAATGTGCCGGAGGAGCAGAAGGATTACGGCGACGAATACGGCGAAAACTGCCTGTTTGAGATGCAGGTGGGCATGAGCATCACGGCGGATTGCCACATGCCGCTGAAAATCGGCGTTTCCTCGCCCAATACCATTCCGGCGGAAGCTTATGTGATGATCGTCAATCCGTATTCCAAACATCAGGCGGAAGCGATCAAATATCTGGAATATATGTCGCAGCATATGGACGACGACACGGCGTACCGCATCTTCACCGACATGACGGAACCGCTGCTGAACAGTGGCACTGTCAGGCGGATTGAAACCTGCAAGGAGCAGATTGCGGCGCTGGAAGCGCAGGAACAGACAGCCGAGGTGAAGGATCAGCTGGCCGAGCTGCGCGAGAGCCTTGAACGCATGGAAACCTATAAATACACCATTTCGGCAGAGGATATTGCCGCCTGGCAGCAGGTTGCGCCGAGCATGGTGGTGCCGGAGGAAAACTTCTTCTCCGATGACCTGAACAAGCTCATTCAGCGCCTGTCGCAGGGCAATTTGACGGTGGATGGCTTCATTCAGGAGGCCAATCGCTATTTCAACATGCTCTATCAGGAGCGCGGCGAGTAACGAAGAGAACGGGAAGCAGGAGGAATATCCGAATCGGGACTTCCTCCTGCTTCTTTTTGCGCCTGTTGGAAAAGCGGAAGAATTGTAAATTCTGCTTTCTGCCTCTTGCCTGTCCGGGCGGAGAATGGTATAATGGAGGGCGAAAACACGCAATTCAGTAGAAGCTGCGTTTTTCAAATGTCTTCTGGGACATTGGAAAACGCATTTTTGACTGGGAAGGAGTACCTTCGGATGATCAGACGATTCATGGCATTCCTGCTGCTGTGCAGCATGGTAATGGCGGTCGTGCCGCTGGCCGTGCAGCCGGCACTGGCGGAGGATGAGCTGGTGGAGAGTGGCGACGAGGATGGCATTAACGAGGATGAAGTGATTGTGGTGCTGGGTGCGGTCTATCCGGATAAAACGCTGGCGGATTTCGACAAAAATTCCCCGGCACTTTATACGGCACGCATGTCCGCCAACACCAGCGGTTATGTGGAACGCGATATTGAAAGCACCCGTGTCTTCCGCGTGGGCAATGAAGAGGTGCGCGGCGAAGTGCTGTATGTGGATCCAACCTGGGTCATCATGCGCTACAAGGGTGATCTGGCTTATGTTAAGCGCCACCGGATCAGCAATGTGACCCCGGTGGACAGCAGCACCACGCCCCCATATGGCACGCAGAAGCATGCGTACATTGCCAAAACGGCCTCGACCTGTCATGTGCGCAAGTCGATGAGCGATCAGGATGAAAGCTGGGTGGTGCTCAATCCGGGCACGACGCTGTCCATCTGGTGCATCATGGATGGCTGGGCGGTGGTGAACTACTGGCGCTCGTATGGCTATATCAACCTGAATGAGCTGACGGATTTGACCCCTGTCTCCCCGACAGATGAACCGCTTTGGAAAGACACGCCCATTGCGGCCTACACCTCCTATTACACGATGGTCGATACGGAGAAGAACCACAATCGCATCACCAATATCAGCGTCGGCAGCGCGCTGATTTCGGGCGTGTATCAGCCGGGTGATGTGTTTGACGGCAATAAAATCATGGGTCCGTATAATCGCTCGAAGGGCTATCTGCCAGCCGGTGTGCTGACGGACGGAACGACGAATGTCAGCTACGGCGGCGGCACATGTCAGGTGTCGTCCACGCTGTATAACGCGCTGCTCCAGCTGCCGGGCATCAACATTCTGTATCGCCGCGCGCATGGCGCAAACGGAGCCAGTTATCTGCCCCACGGCGTGGACGCGGCGGTGGGCAACAGCACGCAGAATCTGAAATTCCGCAATGACTACGATTTCCCTATTCGCATTGAAGCGCATACGAGCGGAGACGGTGCGCTGTGCATGCTGATCTACAGGGTTTACGAAGAAGAATGAGGCGCAGGTGGCCTGTGATGCTGGCCTGCACCGCAAAGCCCCGGCACAGCCTGTGCCGGGCATTTTTTTCAGAATCGACCGCGAAAGCAGGATTCTGAAGGCAGAAAGTCGAATTCACCACATGAAATGTCCACCGCTGAAAGGAGCAATTGTCCCCATGAAACGTTTTGCTGCCCTCCTGTTGCTGCTTGTTCTGCTTTGTCCGCTGTGGCCTTCTGCCTCGGCGGAAGAAACGGTGCTGGAACCGCTCTGGACAGTGCCGGACTATGTGGAATGGCTGCTGGAAGTGGCGCGCGGCGAGCTGGGCTATCAGGAAGGCGCTCATGGCTACACCAAGTACGGCGAATGGGCAGGAGATCCCTATGCCCAGTGGTGCGCGGAGTTCCTGTGCTGGTGCGTGGATCAGGTGGATCAGCAACATGGTACGTCGCTGCTGAAAAATACCTATCCGCTTTATTCCGGTCAGAATGTGGGGCGCAACTGGTTCATCAAACAGGGGCGCTACATCACGCGCAATGGCAATCTGGAAAACTGGGGCTATCAGTGGCTCAAGGGCGAGGATGAATACATCCGCACGGGCACCTATATTCCTCAGCCGGGAGACTGGGTCTTTTTCACCTGGACGAGCACCACGGATACCGATCATGTGGCGATGGTGGAATACTGCACGCAGGACGAAAAGGGCAACATCACCGTGCATGTCATTGAAGGCAACACGCCCACCAGCGTGAAGCGGACGGAATACGCCCTGACATATACGCGCATCCTTGGTTATGGCACGGTGCATGATGTGGCGGACTGGACGATGCGCAGCGGCAACAGTGGTGCGAAGGTGCGCACGCTTCAGGAAAAGCTGGCCTATCTGGGGTATCTGGCGGAGGATAAGGTGGATGGCGTTTACGGCGCGGCTACGGTGGAGGCCGTCAAGCAGTATCAGACCGCGAAAGGGCTGAAAGTGCTGGGCATCGCCAACATTGCGACGCAGAAGGCGCTGGATGAGGAATACAGGCTGCGCCTCTATACCGATCCGTTGGCGTGGTCGGGCGTGCTGGATGATGACGAGGAAGAAGACAGTCTCGATTTCTGAGAATCTGAGAAGACATGATAGGATAAAGGGGGATTTCTGACGATGGATCCGATTTATGTGTGTGGCCACCGTAATCCGGATACGGACTCGATTGTGTCGGCGATGGCGTATGCGGCGCTGCACAATGCGCTGGGAGATCAGTCCTATGTGGCGGCCATGCAGGGCGCGCCCAATGACGAGACGCAGTTCCTGCTCAACCGCTTTGGCTTTGAAGCGCCGACGCTGCTGACGAACGTCCGCACGCAGGTGCGCGATATTGATTACGATACGCCCCCGGCGCTGGGGGTGAATGTGCCTGTCAGCCATGCCTGGGAGGTACTGCGTGCGGATGAAAATCTGACGGCAGTGCCTGTGACCTACGAGGATGGCACGCTTTACGGCATGCTGACCGCTGGGGGCATTGCGGAGAAGGACATGGAAAGCATCATCCATCCGGAGGTGAAGGATGTCCCGATTTTCAACCTTCTTTCCGCACTGGAAGGGCATATCCTCAACAACGAGGAAGACACCTTCGACACCATTTCCGGTGAGGTGGTGATTGCCCTGCCCACGCCCGGCGAATGTCTGCGCGGCGTGGAAAGCGGAAGCATCGTCATCTGCGGCCAGCAGAAGGATGTGGTGGACAAGGCGCTGGAAATTGGCGCATCCTGCGTCATCATCTGTCAGGGATCGCTGTCCCAGAGCTATCTGGGGCGTTCCAGCAAAACCTGTATCATCGCCACGCCCTGCGATGCGTATCGAGTGGCAAGAATGATCTATCAGGCCATTCCGGTGCAGCGCATTGCGCAGAGTGAAGGCATTGTCCTTTTCCACCTGAATGATTTTATTGACGATGTGCGTGAAAAGGTATTGGAAAGCCGCTATCGTTCCTATCCCGTGCTGGATGAAAAGGAGCGCGTGGTGGGTACGCTGAGCCGCTATCATCTGCTGCGTCCGCGCCGCAAGCGCGTGGTGCTGGTGGATCACAACGAAAAGAGCCAGTCGATTCCGGGTCTGGAACAGGCGGAAGTGATTGCCATCATAGACCATCACCGCCTGGCGGATATTCAGACGGGCGGCCCCGTGTTCATGCGCAACGAGCCGGTTGGTTCGACCAATACCATCATTGCCACCATGTTCCAGGAACGCGGCCTTCAGCCGTCGGAGAAGATGGCCGGACTGATGGCGGCGGCCATTCTGTCGGATACGGTCATGTTCAAATCGCCGACCTGCACGCCGCGTGATCGTCGCATGGCGGAGCGCCTGGCACGCATTGCCGGGCTGGATCTGGAAACGCTGGGGCGCGAAATGTTCTCCGCTGGAAATGGGGCAGACAAGCCTGTGCAGCAGCTGCTGAACACGGATTTCAAGGAATTCCATATTGCCGGGCATAATCTGGGTATCTGCCAGATTACCTGCCTGGATATTGACCGCATGCTGGAGCGGCTGCCGGAGCTGCTGGCCGAAATGCAGAAGCGGCGCGACGAGAAGGGCTACGACATGTTCCTGATGATGCTGACGGACGTGCTGCGCTGCGGCACGGAGCTGGTCTTTTTGGGCGGCGAAGATGCGGTCAAGCAGGCTTTCAACTTGCAGGACATCATGGATCATCATGTCTGGCTGCCCGGCGTAGTCAGCCGGAAAAAGCAGATTGTTCCGGCGCTGGCACTGTTATGGGGCTGATGCGTCGCTGGGCGGCGTTGTTGCTGGCGCTGCTCTGCCTTGGCTCGTGCGCACGGGCGGACGGCGTGGCCTTCCGGCTGCAAATTCAGCTTGATCCCATGCAAGTATCGCAGGAAAATCGGACACAGGCGCAGGGCATTCAGGCACTGCTCCGCCAGATGGAAATCAGCGGTACGGCAGCGTTTGCGGGCGGCAGCTTTGACCTGGCAATTCAGGCTGCGATGGCGGATGTACCGGAAACGGCGACGACGCTGCGTATCTACGGCTTGGACAGCCATTGGGGCATTGAGGGAGACTGGCTGGGCGATACGACGCTGATGGTGAATCAGCTGGCCTGGTTGGAATTTGCGGTCAAGGCGTATCATCATCTGGACTGGCCGCTTCAGCGTGCGTTTCTGTGGGTATCGCCCTATGCGCACACAAGTGCGTGGGAAGGAATCGCAGCGGCGCTTGAAAAGCTGGCG
>CAZGKQ010000056.1:1303-8770 GCA_964526125.1 uncultured Faecalibacterium sp. | reverse complement strand
CGGCTGCGCTCGCCCACGCCGGTAAAAATGGAATATCCGCCGTGTTCAGACGCGACGTTACGAATCAGCTCCTGAATCAGCACCGTCTTGCCCACACCAGCACCGCCAAACAGGCCGATCTTGCCGCCCTTGGCATACGGTTCCAGCAGGTCAATGACCTTGATGCCCGTTTCCAGAATGCTCACCACCGGGCTTTGATCCACAAAGGACGGCGCTGCGCGGTGAATATTCCAGCGCTGCACATTTTCATCAATTTTTTCGCCCCCGTCAATGGGGTCGCCCAGGACGTTGAACATGCGCCCCAGCGTCGCCGTACCGACCGGCACGCTGATGCCGCTGCCGGTGGCTTCCACCGCCATGCCACGCGCAAGCCCTTCGCTGGGAGCCAGCATAATGCAGCGCACGGTGGTATCCCCCATGTGCTGCGCCACTTCCATCGTGCGCACCTCGCTGCCGACGGTCACGCGCAGCGCCTCACGAAGCCGGGGCAGCTGCCCTCTGGCAAAGTCACAGTCCACAACGGGACCGGATACCTGCACGATTTTGCCCATGTTCAGCATGGCTGCACCTTCTTTCTTTTCTGTGCCTTTGCACCGGAAGACACCTCTGTAATTTCCTGCGTGATGGAAGCCTGACGGACACGATTATACTGCACGGAGAGGGCGGAAAGCATTTTTTCCGCATTTTCTCCGGCGGAAGACATGGCCGTCATGCGCGCATTCTGCTCGGCGCAGAAGCTGTCCACCAGGGCGCTGTACACAAAGCCGGTAATGTAGCTGCGAATCACATTATCCAGCACAGCGCCAACGCTGGGAATGAATTCAAAATGCACACTGCCCGGCGCATCCACCGAGGAGAAATCACCACGGTGGAACGGCAGCAGACGCGTGCTGGTCGCCTCGGCGCTCAGGCTGTTTTTCATGTCGGTATACACGATAAACAGTTTCTGGTATTCGCCGCTGTCATAGCGTTCCAACAGAATATCACAGATCTCCCTTGCACGGTGCAGCGTGGGATTCTGTGCCGGATAGAGAAAGCTCTGCTCAATGGGGATACCGGCCTGCATAAAGTGCTGGCGGCCATATTCGCCCACCACAAACAGCTCCGTTTCCGGATGTTCATCCAGCATTTTCTGGGCAATCTTGACGACATTATGATTGTATGCACCAGCCATGCCCTTGTCCGCCGTAATCACCAGACAGGCATACTGCCCTTCCAGCTTCGGTGCGCCTTCCGGGGGATAGAAATACCGGCTGTCCACATCCGGAACGGTGCGGAAAATCCGCTTGATTTCACCCTTGAGCGCATCGAAATAGGGTCGGGTACTGTTCAGCTCGGTTTTGGCGCGGCGAAGCTTGGTGGAGGAAATCAGATACATGGCGTTGGTGATCTTCTGCGTATCCCGAATGCTGGCAATGCGGCTTTTGATTTCCTTTGCGCTCGGCATAGCTTATTCCTCCCCGAAGCGCTGAATATTGGCCTGACGGAAATCCTCGGCAATGCGCAGAATCTCATCGCGCAGCTCGTCGGTAAGCGTCTTTTCCGCTTCCAGACGGTTGCACAGCGCCTGATGCGCCTGCTCAAAGTGTTCCAGCAGCGCATCACGGAAATCCGGCACATCCTTCACGCGCAGACGCGCCAGCACATGCCCCATCGCGCAGACGAGAATAATCACCTGCGCATGCATGCTCAGCGGATGACTCTGCTTCTGGCGGAGCATGCGCATCAGTCCCTGACCGTAGTGGAGCTGCGCCTTCGTGCCTTCGTCCAGATCGCTGGAAAACTGCGTGAAAACTTCCATCTCGCGGTATTGCGCCAGATCCAGACGCAGACTGCCGGTGGCACGCTTGGTCGCTTTGGTCTGTGCCGCGCCGCCTACACGCGAAACGGACAGACCCACGTTGACGGCTGGACGCTGACCGGCAAAGAACAGGTCGCTTTCCAGGAAAATCTGGCCGTCCGTGATGGAAATGATGTTCGTGGGGATATAGGCGGACACGTCACCAGCCTGTGTTTCCACAATCGGCAGCGCCGTAATGCTGCCGCCGCCCAGCTTGTCGCTCAGATGTGCCGAGCGTTCCAGCAGACGGGAATGCAGATAGAATACGTCACCCGGATACGCCTCGCGTCCCGGCGCACGTTCCAACAGTAGACTCATGGCGCGGTAGGCAATGGCGTGCTTGGACAAATCGTCATAGACAATCAGCACGTCGCGCCCCTGATGCATGAAATATTCTGCCATCGCGCAACCGGCGTAGGGCGCAATGTACTGCATCGTGTCCGCTTCACCTGCAGTGGCGCTGACAACGACGCAGTAATCCATCGCATCATGTTTGCGCAGATTCTGCACCAGCTGCGCCACGCTGGACGCTTTCTGGCCGATGGCTACATAAATGCAGATGACGTTTTTGCCCTTCTGGTTGAGCATGGTATCCATCGCAATGGCCGTTTTACCGGTCTGACGGTCGCCAATAATCAGTTCGCGCTGTCCACGACCAATGGGGAACATGGCATCAATGGCCAGCAAACCGGTTTCCATCGGCGTATCAACGCTCTGGCGGTCAACAATGCCGGGGGCAGGCTGTTCAACGGGGAAATATTCCGCCGCCTTGATTTCCTCGCCACCGTCAATGGGGCGACCCAGCGCATCCACCACGCGCCCCAGAAAACCTTCGCCCACAGGAACACCAGCCGTTTTGCCCGTCCGGACAACGCGGCTGCCTGCGGCAATTTCATCGGCGCTGTCAAACAAAATGCAGCCTGTTTCGTCACGGCGCAGCTCCTGCACCATGCCCTTCACGCCGTTATCAAACACCAGAATTTCACCGTATGCAGCATGTTCCAGTCCCTGAACCTCGGCAATGCCGTCGCCCACGGAGCGAACCGTGCCAATCTCGTTGCTTTGGGCAAGCAGGTGGAATTCCTGAATGCTGCTTTTGAGCAGAGAGATGATATTCTGCTTCCCTGCCCCCTGTGCTTTGCCCTGCTGCACAAGCTGATCCACATGCTGGCGGAACTGCGCCATGCGCCCCTGAGCACTCCAGTCGAACACCTCGCTGCCGACACAGAGCTGGAAGCCGCTTTTCAAAGACGCATCCTGCCGGATCGTCAAATCGACCTGCGCACCATATCGGTCAGCCAGAAACGTCCGGAAGCCTTCCACCTGGCGCTCATCCGGCGGCGTGACGCAAAGCAGCGTGGCCGTCAGACGGCTCTGCTCTGTTTCAGCCATGTTTCTTTTCCTCCTGTGCAGCCTTGAGGAAGCTGTCGTAGAGTGCCTTGTTGGCCTCTGCGTCATTTTCCTTTTCCATCAGTCGACCCGTGGCGCTCACCACCAGCTGTGCAATGTCCTTCTGGGCATTTTGCAGCATCGCGTCACGCTCGGCCGCAGCCGTCTTCCGCGCATCGCTGAGGATTTTGTCCGCCTCGGCCTGCGTGCGCTGAAGGCGCTCCTGACGCTGGCGATCCGCCTCCTGCGCAGCGGCATCATTTTTCCGGCGAATTTCTTCATCGACGCTGGACAATTTGGCATTGTAGGCCGCCAGCACCTCATCGGCCTGTGCGTTTTTCTCCTGCGCCTGTTTTTCCAGGTTGGCGAAATGATCCTCACGCTTCTGCATAAAATCCGCAACCGGCTTATACAGCAGCAGGTACAGTCCGCCCGTCAGGATGACAAGATTGAACATGTGCAGCAGAATCTGCTGGACGTCAATATTCAGCGGCATATCTTCACCCAACGGGGCAGACGCATGCAGCGTCCGCACCCTTTCCTTTCATCCTTTTTGCCTGTCATTACAGCACGAAAACAACCAGAATCGCCACGATCAGGGCATAGATGATGGCCGTCTCAATGAAAACCAGACCCAGCATCAGGCTGGTACGGATGTTGGAAGCCGCTTCGGGCTGACGCGCAATCGCATCCACGGACTTGGAGATGGACAGACCCATCGCCACCGCACCCACACCGGCACCGACAGAAATACAGATC
The DNA here is from genome assembly GCA_964526125.1 of uncultured Faecalibacterium sp. Classification (GTDB taxonomy): domain Bacteria; phylum Bacillota; class Clostridia; order Christensenellales; family Aristaeellaceae; genus UBA11524. Next base: position 4,782 of record CAZGKQ010000056.1, on the reverse strand, counting down.
GCCGCCGCAATCGCCTTGGCCGTAATCGTTCCATCGGATGCAGCAGCCGTCTCTTCGGCCAGCGCCGGAGCCACAAACACGCACATGACCAGCATCGCCAGCAGCACAAACGTCAGAAACTTCGCAAACTTCTTCATGGTAAAATTCCTCCTGTAAAGTCGTTCTTTATGATTTGTTTTGTTGTCCCTTTCCGACGGCAGAAACCGTCCGGAAGGTTTGAAAACTTACTGAGCAGGCACAGCCTTGACGGCCTTCTGCTTCTTTGGGGACGGTTCGCTGACTTCGCCGTAGTAGTTGGCCGTCAGCATGGTCAGCACATACGTCTGAATCAACGCGTGCAGGAGCGTGAACATGATTCCCACGAACACGGGCAGCACGAAGCTGAGCGAAATGGTGTAATACACCAGCTCAGACACCAGCAGACCACTGAGCAGCGCGCCGAAAAGGCGGAAGCTCATGGAGATGGGCAGTGAAAACTCCTTCAGCGTCAATCCCACACCGCGCAGACCATTGCTGGTGATGCCGCCAATGAGAATCACGCTGTAAGACGTGACACCCGTGGCAATGGCCGCATTGATGTCCGACAGCGGCGCAGGCAGCGACATGGACATGCCATGCAGCGTCACCCATTGCATGCCCACCAGCTCAAAGAGCGTGCCGCCGGCAATGTAAAGACCCACGCCGAAGATGTACGCACTCAGGAACCGGTTATGATGCGGACTGTGCGACCGCGCCAGATCCCGGAAGAAGGACACCAGCATTTCCAGCAGCAGCTGCAACCTGCCCGGAATGAGCTTGAAGCGCGGAATGGCAAAAATCCGCAGCAGTGCCGCCAGCGTCAGCAGGACGCACGTCACCGTGACATCGGAGATGATGGACGGATTGACGGTCATCCCGAACAGACTCATCTGGTTTTCCTCATGCAGCACCGCATCCTTCATGACCTCCTGAATGGATTCGGTCTTCGTGCCGCCTGAATCGGTCAGGAAGATTGCTGCCAGCAAGACCGCCAGCAGAACGATCATCAGGATGATGATGCGTACCTGCTTCCTGTTTTTTTCCTGCTTCATACAATACCTCGCTTTCCCTTATTTTTTGCAAGCTCCGCTTATTATAACACCGTATCACATAATTTGCAATACAGAGGATTTGATGCACCAGTGCACCCGGAAACGACAAAAACGGTGTTATTTTTCGCATTTCTGCTGTTTTTCCGTCAAAAAACGCCTGTGCTTTTCCTTCAGCGAGGTCAAAAAAGCACAGACGCATTCATTTTTCCCCTTTTGCCGCCCATTACTGCTTGCGCCAGAGCGCCGGGCAGAACAGCGCCAGCATAGGAAATAGTTCCAGACGGCCAGCCAGCATCAGGAAGCAGCACACCAGCTTGGCATAGGCTCCATAGCCGGAGAAGTTGCCTGCCGGGCCTGTCGCTCCCAGTCCGGGACCAACGTTGCTCACGCACGTCAGCGCGGAAGCCAGATTGGTTTCCAGCGTATACTTGCCTTCAAAGGACAAAAGCAGCATTCCCAGCAGAATCATGACCACATAGACCACCGCGAAAGAGGCTGTTTCTCGCAGAAGCGCCTCGTCCACGCCCTTGCCTTCGAAGCGCACCACCTGCACCTTTCGCGGCTGGAAGGTGTGGCGGACAGAACGCACGCCCTGCTTCCAGAGCATGGCAATCCGGCAGATTTTCATACCGCCAGCCGTGGATCCGGCACAACCGCCCAGGAACATCAGCAGAAACAGGATGGTTTTCGCAGCCACGGGCCACAGATCAAAGTCCGCCGTGGCATAGCCGGTAGTAGACATGACGCTGGCGACCTGGAAAGTGGCATACCGTAGTGCCTGAGGAATACTGCCCATCTGCGGCAGAAGCGCCACCGTAATGCCGATGGAAGCCGCCGTGAAAATTCCCAGATACCACCGCAGCTCCTCACTGCGCAGCAAAGCGCGCACATTGCCGGTAATCAGGCAATAGAACAGCGCAAAATTCACGCCGAAAAGCACCATGAACACCGTAATAATCACATCAATGGCCGGGCTGGCAAAGGCACCGATACTCGCGCCATAGTTGCTGAAGCCGCCCGTACCGGCGGTTCCCAGCGCATGAATGGCCGCATCATAGGGCTGCATGCCGACAACCATCAGCAACACAAATTCAAGCAACGTCAGCACCAGATAGATAATATAGAGGATTTTTGCCGTATCTGCCATTCTCGGCACAATTTTGCTCAGCGTGGGGCCCGGGCTTTCCGCCTTAATCAGGTGCGAAGTGCGGCCACTCAGTCGGGGCAGCAGCGCCAGCGTCAGCACCAGCACCCCCATACCGCCAATCCAGTGCGTAAAGGAGCGCCAGAACATCACGCCATGCGGCCAGTGGTCAAAATCCGTCATAATGGTGGCACCCGTGGTCGTAAAGCCGGAAACGGATTCAAACAACGCATCCACATAGTTTGGAATCATGCCGCTGAAGACAAACGGCAATGCCCCGAAGCAGCTCAGCGCAATCCAGGACAGCGCCACAATCAGGAAACCTTCCCGTGCCCGGAGATTCCGCTCACCGGGGCGAATCAGGAAGCGCAGCGGCGCGCCAAGCACCCCCAGCATCAGCACCGTCGCCCCCATCGCCCATGCGTCACCACTGTCCCGATAGCACAGCGCAATGGCCAGAGACGGCAGCATGCAGGCTGCCTCAATCAGCAGGATGGAACCCAGCATATAGAGTACAAGCCGTCTGTTCATTTTCTGATAACCTCGTTCAAATCGCCAATGCCATTTTCGCAGACGATGATGACCACATGGTCGCCATCTTCGATTTTGTCATCGCCGAAGGGCACAATCACCTTGCCCTGTCTGGCAATCACCGCCACCAGCGCGTTTTTGCGGATGTTCAGATTCTTCAGCGGAATGCCGATATAGGAATCCGACGCGCGCGCAATAAATTCCAGCGCCTCCACGCGCCCGTTCATCAGGCGGTACAGGCGCTCCACCTTTGTGCCGTCGCTGTTGGCCAGCGCACGCACATAACGCAGAATGGTGGAGCAGGTGATCACTTTCGGGCAAACCATGCTGTCCAGCCCCATGCCGCCAATCATGTCGGCATAAATGCGGCGATTGTTTTTCACAATCACTTTCGGCACGCCCTGCCGGACGGCGAAAAGCCCCGTCATCAGATTTTCCTCATCCCGGTCGCTGATAGCAATGAAGGCATCCATTTTGTCAAGCCCTTCCTGCTCCAGCAGCTCCTGATCGGTTCCGTCGCCCAGAATGACGTTCACATGCGGCAGATCTTCGCTTAGCTTCTGCGCCTTGTGTGGATCAATTTCAATCATGGCGACGTGCATGCCCATCGGCACAATCATTTTCGCCAGATAATAGCTGATGCGTCCCCCACCGAGCATCATCACGTTTTTCACTCGCAGCGAATGTCTGCCCAGAAAGCGGAAATAGTTTGTGATCGTGACCATGTCGCCAGC
>CAZGKQ010000056.1:0-1203 GCA_964526125.1 uncultured Faecalibacterium sp. | reverse complement strand
CACAGCACATCCAGCGTGTCCTCGCAGCGCTGAAGCGCCTCCTCGTTTTTGTCAATGATGACGACATCATGCCCCTCATGGGTTAGCTGTTCGGCCACGGTGTGCCCCACCTTGCCGTCCCCTACAACCAGAATGCGCATTCTGTCTCGCTCCTTTATCTCCATAAATTTTGATGCGAAAACCGTTTTACCCGTCCTGCTGCTGAAGCTGCTGCACAGCCCAGGCGGCATGTTCACTCACAGCCGGTGAAGGATGTTTCGTCAGCGCCTGAAGCGTCGGCAGCAACGTCGTGTCGGCGCTGCACCCGGCCAGCAGACAGCTCTGCGACAGCACCCGGTTTGGCAGCGTCAAATTCACGCCAATCAGTGGACGCAGCGCAAGCGCCGTCTCCTTCGGCTGTTCCAGCAGTGCACGCAGCTTCACCGCGGGATTCGTCTCCCCTTCCGGCGGCGGATTATGCGGACACACGCGCTGGCACACATCGCAGCCAATCAGGCGGTTGCCCATGGCCTTCCGCACCGCCTCCGGCACACCTGTCCCCACCATCATCCAGTTGCGAATGCACCGTTCCCGGTGGAAAACACCGCCTTCCAGCGCATTGGTGGGACAGGCCAGCTCGCATTTCCGGCATGTGCCGCAGTGCAGCGACTTTTCTTCCGCCTGCAGATGCATATTGGGCGCTATGGCTGACGAAAGCGTCAGAATCTGCACATGAAAACGACTTCCAGCCTCCTCAACATAGGAAAGTGTATTCTTCCCCTGCGAAAAGCCGGGTAACCGGGCAAAAATGGGCTTCACGCGAATTTCATCATGCAGCGCCAGCCCGGGAACAGCACCGGAACGCACCATTCCGGAGGCTGCCAGATACGCCTGCTGGGAGGCAAAATAGTATGGATGAATCCAGGCTTCTGATGCAGCCGGATGTTTTTCCGCCTCATAGCGCCACAGCGCCAGCAGCAGCGTAGAATCTTGCGGAAGTCCGCATTCCTGTCCATCCAGCGCCACCACACGCCAGAAGCCGCTGTCCAGCAATGCCCGAATGGGATCTGTCACGGCACGCCACCTCCCTTCACTGGAATTGCACCCATCATAGCACAAATTGCATCATTCTGCAAGCTAAAAGCGATTGCCTGAAGGAAAGCATCGAATCGAAAAGAGGCTTCCCGGCGCAAAACCGAAAAGCCCCTTCATTCATTATTTCAT
>CAZGKQ010000055.1:7031-8992 GCA_964526125.1 uncultured Faecalibacterium sp. | reverse complement strand
TGCGCAAATACGCCGCGCAGATGCGCATGGTGGGGCGCGTGCCGGATGCGCTGTCGGGCGCGATGGGCAACATGATGTATGTCGCCAACTTCCCCACCGAGGAAGCCATGAACGCCTTCTATGAGGACGCATGCGCGACGGTGAATTAAATCTTCCCCTCATGGGGGACAAACTGTGGATAATGCGCTTTGATTGCAGAAAAATGCCCTGCATCCAGCAAGACCTGAAAGGAAAAAAGCGATGGAAGAGAAGGAAGCGAAGCCGAAAGTTCAGGAAAGTGTGATTCAGGCCATCCTCGAAGAATACGGATTGGAGGCCGTGTTCAGCGAACAGAAGGAATACATCCACTATGATGGAAACGACAAAGAAAATCGTGTCAAAGTCATCCTGTCCGTTCTTCTGGAAAGCGGCAAACGGGTTGTAATCAAAATTTTGCGCGAGAAAGATGACCTGCTTGCAGAACAAGCCAAAATTGAAAAGCAGAGTGCATTTTCGGAACAGATGCGACAGAACGGCATCAAAACGCCTGTGCGATACAGTGCAAACGGCAGATACTGCCATGAATTCCACTATCACCAGCTGCCGTGCCTGGTGACAGTGGAGGATTGGTGCGGCGAAGAAATCACGGAAATCAACGCCGATTTGGCTTACAGAATCGGGGAACTGATGGCACGCATGCACCTCCTGTCGCTGGAAAATCCATGTGAAATTGGATGTGGAACGCTCTTTTCCGCCGCGTATTGGAATGATGTCGATGTGTTTCCGATGTTTTGCAAGCTCGGGCGGCATGAAAAGCTCGACCAGACGCTGGTAGAACAGATCAGGAAACTGCACGATGAAAAGCTGGCGGCCATTCGGGCGGTGTGGGCTCGCCTTCCCAAGGCCGCCGTACAGGGCGATATATCCATTAACAATCTCGTTGATGGAGAAAGCGGCCTGATTGTCTTTGACTACAACAATGCCGGAGACGAAGTACTGATTTCCGATCTGGTGCTGGAAGGGCTGCTGACGGCGTATGAAATGGATTTGCCGGAAGGGACAGACCAAAGCGTCCGGGAGCAGTTCTTTCCTGCGCTGCTCAATGGCTATCTATCAAAAAGAAGATTAAGCGAAGAAGAAGCGAATGCGGCCTGGATCGTTTATACGCTCTATCATGCACTGTGGTTTTCGCGGGTGATATACAATGACGATTCGCTCGAAAAGCTGGTCGAGAAGGAAGATTATGCGGCGGCCAATCGCCTGTTGGCGCAGATGCTTGCCGATATGACCGAAAACGACGATGGCCGGTTCAAAAAAATCTGCACTTGATGCAGCCAAATGAAAAAAGGTGCTGTCTCTGATGAGTTGAGACAGCACCTTTTTTTGGGATCATCCGATTATTTGCGCAGGGTAATCACGATATGGCGCTTCGGCTCTTCGCCCTCGGAGTGGGTGTCCACCAGCTCGTTGGGCTGGAGGGCAGAGTGAATCACACGGCGCTCGTAGGGATTCATCGGCTCCAGGCTGACCTTGCGACCGGTCTTGACGGCGCGGTTGGCCATGCGGTTGGCCAGACGGATCAGCGTGTCCTCGCGCTTGGCGCGGTAGTTTTCCGTGTCCAGCGTGACGCGCGTGTAGTGATCCTGTCCCTTGTTGATGCGCAGGCTGGTCAGGTATTGCAGCGCGTCCAGCGTTTCGCCGCGGCGGCCAATCAGGATGCCCAGCGTGTCGCCTGTCATCTGCACGAAGATGTTGTTCTCCGCGTCCAGACCGACGGCGATGCTCACGTCCACACCCATCAGGTGCGTCAGCTCCTTCAGGAAGCTCTGCACCTGTCCGGCCTGAGAGGCAGGATCCACCTGATCGTCGGGAATCATCGTCACGACCGGCTTTTCCAGCGGCACAACGGGCGCCTTGGGCGGCAGGGGCTTGCGCTCCGGTTTGGCCTTCTGCTCGCCATCCGCCTTGTTCTGGCGCTGCTT
>CAZGKQ010000055.1:4175-6931 GCA_964526125.1 uncultured Faecalibacterium sp. | reverse complement strand
GCTTGCGCTCCGGTTTGGCCTTCTGCTCGCCATCCGCCTTGTTCTGGCGCTGCTTGTCCTTCCGGGGACGGTCGTTGCGCTTGCTGCGCGGCGCGACGGCCTCGGCGACGGGTTCAGCAACCTGCTCCGTCACGGGAGCGGCGGCCTCGGCAACTGGAACGTCGGTTTCGACCGGCTGCACGGGCTTTTCAGGCTTGGGCTGCACCGGCTTCTCGACCTTGGGCTGCTGGGGCTTGGGCTGCACCGGTTTCTCGGCCTTGGGCTGGGGCTTGGGCTGCGCCGGTTTTTCGGCTTTGGGCTGCTGAGGCTTGGGCTGCACAGGCTTTTCCGCCTTGGGTGCAACCGGTTTGGGTTCGGGCATTTTGACGGAATCCAGCAGGTCGGCCAGCGGATCGTCCTCCACTTCCTCGACTTCCTCTTCGCGCAGGGTCAGGCGAAGCTTGCAGGGACGGGAACCAAACAGGCCGAACAGTCCCTTGCTGCCCTCTTCGAGGGTTTCCACCGTCACCTCGGAAATGGTCGCATGCAGGTAATCAAGGCCGTTTTGCAGGGCTTCTTCGTATGTTTTGCCAGTTGCTTCGTAGATTTTCATGGTTTCAATCTCCCTTTTACTTCAAAGAACCGGTGTTTCTGTTGGTGGGATTGGCAGCTTCCTGCGCATCCTTGTGATCCAGATAGAGGTTGATGCACTTGGTCTGTACCATCGAGATGATGTTGACGGCCACCCAGTACAGCGCGAACATGGCGTTGTAGCTGAAGCACAGAATCAGCGTGAAGATGGGGAAGAAGTAGTTCATGAACTTCATGCTGCTCTGGGTCTGCTGCGCCTGTTCGTTGTTGGCGTCTGCCGGGGCGGCAGGGTTCATCTTCGTCATCAGGAACTGACCACCGGCGGCCAGAATCGGCAGGATGAAGAAGCCGTTATAGTGCTTGAAGATGTGGATGTTCAGCAGCGGAATATACAGCTCCGGATAGGCGTAAACCATCTCGGTGTATTCCGGCATGGCTTCCATGGCGTTGTAGATCTGCTGAACGGTGTCGCTCAGGGTACCGCTGGCGAAGGAGTCCGCCGTCAGCGTCAGTCCCTTATCGGCCAGAAGGGAGAGCGTTTCCTGCGGCAGGCTGTTGAAGACGGCGAGCCATTCGTTGCTGGGAATGGCCTTGAGGGAGGACAGATCCGGCCACATCGCCGCGAAGGGAGAGTCCGGCATCCACACGTTCTTGACCCACAGCCAGCTTTCCACCACCGGATTGCCCGTGGCGATGATGTCAAACGCCTGCTGCGCCAGATGCTCGTTGGCGACCATGCGCATGGCGGTGAACATCGCGATCAGAATCGGGAAGCTGATGAGCATCGGCCAGCAGGAAGACAGGGGAGAAACGTGCTCCTCCCGATACAGCTCCTGAAGCTTGCGGCTCATCTTTTCCTGATCCTTCTCGTACTTCTTCTGGATCAGCGCCTGCTTGGGGGCGATCTTCTGCATCTTCCGCATGCCGACGCGGCTCTTGTAGTCAAACGGCATGACGATCAGACGAATCAGCAGCGTGAACAGCACGATGGACCAACCGTAGTTGCCCACAATGCTGTAGATCCCTTCCAGGATCATTTTGAGGAATTCGTTGATACCCATGAGTTCATTCCTTCCTTAATGTTGTGCAGGGATCTTCCGGAACGGGGTCGTAGCCCCCTTTGGAGAAGGGATTGCAGCGCATGAGCCGCCAGGCCGCCATTCGCGACCCCTTCACCGCCCCATAACGCTCGATGGCCGTCTTCGCGTACTGGCTGCAGGTGGGGGTGTAGCGGCAGCAGGGGCCGCCCTTGCAGGGGCTGATGGCGCTGCGATAGAAGGAAATGCCGAAAAGGAGGACGCGCTTCATGGCGCATCAGCACCTTTCGTCGCCGGGGAGGGCAGCGCACCGTGCTTCTTCAGCAGATAGCGCACATCCCGTTGCAGCGAGGAAAAGCTGGCCTGTGCGGCTGAGGGTCTGGCGACGATGACGTACAGGCCGTTTTTCACATCCCCCAGATAGGGCCGGAAGCATTCACGCAGGCGGCGCTTGACCTTGTTCCGGGTCACGGCGTTGCCCACTTTCTTGCTGACGGAAAAGCCAACCTTCATGCCACGCCCCTTGGCGAAGAGCATGACCAGATCCCGACAGGCGACGCTCCGTCCACGGTGGTAGACATATTGGAACGCCTTGTTTTTTTGCAGCCGATAACGTCTTTCCATTGGGTACAGTCCTTTATTCTCAGTTTGGTGGGGAAGAAAGCTGTGCAGATAGCACCGCTTTACGCCCACGCATCGTTCCGAAAGTTCCATGTATGAGGAAAAGCGCGCCCGACAGCGTACCGCGTGGGTACATCGGGCGCGCTTCATCCACGAATGGAGCGCAAGCCGCCGCGGCGGCCATGCATCCTGTGGCGACGGCCATGTGGCGCGTCGATTGTCACTGAAAAGCCTCTGATATTTTCCGGGAAAACAGGGAAAATCAGACCGTCAGGGACTTGCGGCCGCGACGACGGCGAGCAGACAGCACGCGGCGGCCATTCTTGGTGGCCATACGGGCGCGGAAGCCGTGCACCTTGCTGCGCTGACGCTTCTTGGGCTGGTAGGTACGGAACATGGTCAACACTCCTTACAAATCAAATTTCAGTAACCGGGAGCGCATGGCTCACCGGGGCGCTACAATACAGCCTTTACAGTATACCGAATTTTCTGTGCTTTGTCAAGGCTTTGCGCGGCACTTTTTTCTCT
>CAZGKQ010000055.1:0-4075 GCA_964526125.1 uncultured Faecalibacterium sp. | reverse complement strand
CGGAAAGCCCCCAGAAGCAACACAACCAATCAGTCACATAGAAAAGCCGCGCCGAAGGGGTTGAAGGGGGCGACCGGAAAGCCCCCTGGAGCAGCACACCAGCTCCCTTGCCAAGGGGAAAACCCCTTCCCCAAAAAAACAATCCACAAAAGCGTTTCTTCCTTTTCGCTTTCAAAAGAAAATCTTCCGCTGTCATGGAAAACCCCTTGACAGATGAGGCAAAAAGGTGTATCATACATCGGTGTCAACGAAAAATGCTTGACAGCAAGGAGCGCTGACATGTCACAGGACGAAATCAGCAAAAAGGTGGAGCTGAACTGGCTGGCCGCTTTCTACGGCGGTCTGCTGACCGAAAAACAGCGACAGGTGCTGTCTCTGCACTGCGAGGAAGATCTCTCCCTTGCAGAAATCGCGCAGGAGGCTGGCATCAGCCGACAGGGCGTGCATGACCTGCTCACCCGAGCCGCACATAAGCTGTTTGAAATGGAAGAGAAGCTGCACGCGGCTGCTCGATTCCAGCGGATGGAAGACGGGCTGGAAAAATGCCGGGCGCTGATGCGCGAGGGTCGCTACGGGGAGGCCGAAGAGACCATCGAAGCGCTGATTCGCCTCGATCAGGAGGAAAACAATGGCCTTTGAGGGCTTGACGGAGAAATTACAGGGCGCATTGCGCAAACTGAGCAATAAAGGCAAGCTGACGGAGGAAAACGTCAAGGAGGGCATGCGCGAGGTGCGCATGGCACTGCTGGAAGCGGACGTGAACTACGCCGTCGCCAAGGACTTCATCAAGAAAGTCACGCAGCGCTGCGTCGGCGCGGAGATTACCGCCACGCTCAATGCCTCGCAGCAGGTCATTAAAATCGTCAATGAGGAAATGACCGCGCTGATGGGCGGCGAAAACGCCCGGCTGACCTGGTCCTCCGGACCGCTGACGGTTTACATGCTCTGCGGCCTTCAGGGCGCCGGTAAAACCACGATGGCCGCCAAGCTGGCCAACTATCTGGCCAAGCAGGGCAAGAAGCCGATGCTGGCTGCGTGCGACATTTACCGCCCGGCGGCTATCAATCAGTTGCAGGTCGTCGGCAAGCAGGTGAACGTGCCGGTCTATGAGCATGGCACGCAGGATCCGGTCAAGACGGCGAAGGAAGCGGTGGAACGCGCCCGTTATCTGGGACGCGACGTGCTGATTATCGACACGGCCGGTCGCCTTCACATCGACCAGGAGCTGATGGACGAGCTGGTTCGCATCAAGGAAAACGTCAAGCCGCAGGAAATCCTGCTGGTGGTCGATGCGATGACGGGTCAGGACGCGGTCAACGTGGCGCAGACCTTCAACGAGAAGCTGAACATCGACGGCGTGATCCTGACCAAGTTGGACGGCGACACCCGTGGCGGCGCGGCGCTGTCCGTGCGCGCGGTGACGGGCAAGCCCATCAAGTTCAGCGGCACGGGCGAAAAGCTCAGCGAAATTGAGCCGTTCCACCCTGACCGCATGGCGAGCCGCATTCTGGGCATGGGCGACGTGCTGACGCTGATTGACCGCGCATCCGAAGCCTTTGGCGAAGAGGATGCGGACAAGCTGGCCAAAAAGGCGCGCACCGCAGACCTGTCGCTGGAAGACTTCCTCGACCAGATGCAGAATATGAAGAAGATGGGCGGCATCAAGGCGATGCTGGATATGCTGCCCGGCATGTCCGGCAAGGACATCGACGTGGACGAAAACGCCATGAAGAAGCCGGAAGCCATCATTCGCTCCATGACACCGAAGGAGCGCCGCAATCCGGGTATCCTCAACGCCAGCCGCCGCAAGCGCATTGCCGCCGGTTCCGGCACGACGGTGCAGGATGTCAATCAGTTGATCCGCCAGTTTGAACAGGCGAAGCAGATGATGAAGCAGGTGACGCAGATGAAGGGCAAAGGCCGCATGAGAATGCGCTTCCCTGGCATGCGTTGATCACCATTTTTCCCTACTGCGTGGTATCATATAAAATTTATATGATTTCCATATATACATTTAATTTCCGAACATTTTGAGGAGGAACAGAACCATGTCCGTCAAGATTCGTCTGAAGAGAATGGGTATGAAGAAGAAGCCCTTCTACCGTGTTGTCGTCGCCGACATCCACTCCCCCCGTGATGGCCGCTTCATCGAAGAGATCGGCTATTACAACCCCATGACGCAGCCCGCTGAAATCAAGGTGGATGGCGAGCGCGCCAAGTACTGGCTCACCTGCGGCGCTCAGCCCACGGATACCGTGCGCGTGCTGCTGAAGAAGACCGGCGTCATCGAGAAGTAAGGGAAGCCCTCCTCTGCGCGAGATGGAGCGCTGCGGTCAGGCCGCAGCTTAATACTGATTCGCATCTGAAACATTTTAGACGTGAATTAGTATGACAGCCGACAGGCAGAAAGGACACCCCTATGCGAGAATTGCTCACCTTTGTGGCGCAGTCCCTGGTGGATCATCCCGACCAGGTTGTCGTCCGCGAAACCGAAGGCCCGGAGGCCGTTATCCTGGAGCTGTGCGTGGCTGAGGATGACATGGGCAAGGTCATCGGCAAGCAGGGACGCATCGCGAAGGCCATCCGCACGGTGGTCTCCGCTGCGACTGCCAAGAACAGCAAGCCTGTTTTTGTTGAGATCCACAGACCCGAAGACGACGAAGCCCAGAACTGAACGCATGGCGTGGGAGCAGCAATGTTTCCACGCCTTTTTTCCTGCATGATTTGCGATGTTTCTGAATGTTCCACCGGAAATGTGAGGTAAGCGTTATTATGAACAAATTCCTGATGATTGGTGAGGTGCTCAAACCTCAGGGAATCCGCGGCGAGGTGAAGGTGAAACCCTACGCCGCGGATCTGGATGCCTTCCACCACTGGGAAACCCTCTATCTGCTGCACGACGGGCGTTATCAGCCCGTGAAGACTGTCTGCTCCCGTGTCCATGATGGCTTTGCATACCTGACGCTGGGGGATTGCCGTAGCATGGATGATGCGGAAAAGCTGCGCGGTGAAAAGCTGTATATCGACCGCGAGCATGCCCTGCCGCTGGAAGAAGACGAAGTGTACATCAGCGACCTGATTGGCTGCAAGGCGCTGGACGAAAACGGCGAAGAGCTGGGACAGCTGACCGATGTGCTTCAGCATGGCGCGGTGGACGTGTACGTCTTCCGTAGCACGAAGGGGGAATGGATGGCTCCGGCGCTGAAGGCCGTGTTCCCGGCGGTGGATGTGGCGGCGCAGACCATCCGCGTTGTGCGCGAAAAGCTGGACGAGGTGGCCGTCTGGAATGAGTGAACAGGGCGCACGCATGAAAATTACGATTCTGACCATCTTTCCGGAAATGTTCGAGAGCGTGCTGAACAGCAGCATTCTGGGGCGTGCGCGTGCGCAGGGGATTTTGGACGTGCGCTGCGTGGACATTCGCCCCTTCTCCGACCGGAAACATAAAAACACCGATGATTACCCCTTCGGCGGTGGCGCAGGCATGGTGATGATGGCGCAGCCCATCATGGACGCGATGGCAAGCGTGACCAGCGAAAATCCGGAGGGCTTCCACGGTCGCCGGATTTATCTGGGACCGCGTGGCAAAACGCTCACCACGGCGCTGGCCCGTGAACTGGCGCAGGAAAAGGAGCTGGTGCTTCTCTGCGGCCACTATGAGGGCGTGGATCAGCGTGCGCTGGATGCCTGCATTGATGAGGAAATCAGCATTGGCGACTATATCCTCACCGGCGGCGAGCTGGGGGCGATGGTGCTGACGGACTGCGTGGCGCGCTTCATTCCGGGCGTGCTGGGGTCGTCGGAATCGCCGGAGGAGGAATCCTTCTCCGACGGATTGCTGGAATATCCGCAGTACACCCGGCCACGGGAGCTGCGCGGCATGGAAGTGCCGGAAGTGCTGCTCTCCGGCGACCATGCGAAAATCAGGGCATGGCGGCGCGTGGAATCGCTGCGTGCCACGAAGCAGCACCGCCCCGACCTGCTGGCCAATGCACCGCTGACGGAAAAGGAAAAACGTTTGCTGGAGGAACTGTAATGTTTTTAAGGAAGCTGCTGGTCATCGTCGTGCCGCTGG
>CAZGKQ010000054.1:0-9053 GCA_964526125.1 uncultured Faecalibacterium sp. | reverse complement strand
GTGGCGTTCGCCGCCGTCTCGAAGTAATCGGCTACCTCGCGGCTGGATACCAGTTGCTCCGCGGCATAGGGCGAAAGCCCGTACCGGGCGATATAGGCCGCTTTTCGTGCATCGGGCAGGACGGGCAGTTCCGCACGCCACTGCGCCACCTGCTCCTCCGGCAGCACAATCATCTCCAGATCCGGGTCTGGAAAGTAGCGGTAATCATGGGCGTTTTCCTTGCGGCGCATGGCGGAAGTTTTGCCTGTCGTCTGGTCAAATCGGCGCGTTTCCTGCACGATGGTTTCGCCCTTCTTCACCGCGTCCACCTGTCGGCGATATTCCGCCTCAATGGCACGCTGCACGCTCATGAAGGAATTCAGGTTCTTCATTTCCGTGCGTGTACCGAACGGTTCACCCTTTCGGTGGATGGAGAGGTTCACGTCGCAGCGCAGAGAACCTTCCTGCATCCGGCAGTCGCTGATGCCCGTGTAGGCAATAACCGCTTTCAGCTTGCGCAGATAGGCCACGGCCTCCTGAGGTGTGCGAATATCCGGTTCTGAAACGATTTCAATCAGCGGCACGCCACAGCGGTTGCAGTCGATCAGTGTCCCCTGCTTCGGATCGTGAATCAGCTTGCCAGCGTCTTCCTCGATGTGGATTCGCGTCACGCCGATTTTTTTCTGCCCTTCCTCCGTTTCAATCATCAGCGATCCACCCACGCACAGCGGCTGGTCGTATTGACTGATTTGATAGGCCTTGGGCAGGTCGGGGTAGAAGTAATTCTTTCTATCCTGCCGGGAGCGTCCGGCAATGGTGCAACCCGTCGCCAGACCAGCCAGCACAGCGTAATGCACCACCTCCCGGTTGAGCACCGGCAGCGCACCCGGAAATCCCATGCAGACCGGGCAGCATTGCGTATTGGGCGGTGCACCGAAAGTCGTCGGACAGGCGCAGAAAATCTTCGTGCGCGTTTTCAGCTCCACATGCACTTCCAGTCCAATCACCATCTCGTAGCCATCAATGATTTTCCACGCCATTACAGCACCACCTCCCGTTCAGACGCGCCCTGTGCCTGTTCCAGCGCATAACCCACGCGGTAGAGAAGCGGCTCGGAGAAGGCACGTCCCATCAGCTGCACGCCGATGGGCAACCCGTCCGCATCAAATCCACAGGGCACGGACAGCGCCGGAATTCCAGCAATGCTCGCCGGAACGGTATCAATATCGCCCCGATACATTTCCAGCGGCGAACGGCTCTTTTCCCCCAGTCGGAAGGCCGTTGTCGGCGCAACCGGCGACAACAGACAGTCCACCTGGGAAAAAGCCGCGCTGAAATCATCCATGACCAGCGTGCGCACCTGAAGCGCCTTTTTGTAGTACGCATCGTAATATCCGGCGGACAGCGCATAGGTTCCCAGCAGAATGCGCCGCTTGACCTCCGCGCCGAACCCTTCGCTGCGGCTTTTGATGTACAGCTCTTCCAGATCTGCGCAGTTCTCCGCCCTACGGCCATAACGAATGCCGTCATAGCGAGCCAGATTGGAGCTGGCTTCTGCCGATGAAATCACATAGTATGCAGGAAGCGCCACCCTCAGGTTGGGCAGACTGACCTCCTGAACCGATGCTCCGAGCTTTTCCAGCGTTCGCACCGCATTCAGCACAGCCTTCGACACATCTGCTGCGACACCCTGCCCGAACATTTCCTTCGGCAGACCGATTTTCAACCCTTTCACACCCTGCCCAAGCTGCGCATCCATTGCCGGGCTGTCCTGCTTCACGGATGTCGTGTCGCGCGAATCGTGGCCACAAATCGCATTCAGAACCAGCGCATTATCCGCCACCGTGCGCGTCATCGGCCCAATCTGATCCAGCGAGGAAGCAAACGCCACCAGCCCGTAACGGCTGACAAGCCCGTAAGTCGGCTTCATGCCCACCACGCCGCAGAACGCCGCCGGTTGACGAATCGATCCGCCCGTGTCGCTGCCCAGCGCGAAAGCCGCTTCCTGCGCCGCCACGCATGCCGCCGATCCGCCGGAAGATCCGCCAGGAACGCGGCTCAGGTCATACGGATTGCATGTCGGATGGAACGCACTGTTCTCCGTGGTCGACCCCATTGCGAATTCATCCATGTTCGTCTTGCCCAACAGCACGCACCCGGCTGCTTCCAGACAATCCCATACGCCAGCGGAGTAGGGCGACACAAAGTCCGCCAGCATCCGGGAGGCGCAGGTTGTTTTGCCGCCACGAATGCAGATGTTGTCCTTCACGGCCACGGGGATGCCGTGCAATGGCGACACAGTTGCGCCAGATGCGCGAACCTCGTCGCACTGACGCGCCTGACGCATTGCCGAGGCGGCCTCCACGGACAGATACGCCTGTACCCGTCCTTCCACTTGGGCGATTCTATCCAGATAAGCCTGTGTGATGGCGCAGGAGGTTAATTCGCCGTGCTGCATGGCTGCGGATAATTCCCGGATGGTCATCTGGGTGATCTTCAATGCTTCTTCCTCCTTTACGCCAGCGTCTGCGGCACAACGATGCTGTCTTCCGTCCGAGCCGGTGCGTTTTGCAGCAGCAGCTCCCGGTCAAAGGGCGGCACGGTTTCATCCGGACGCAGCACGTTTTCCAGCGGAACGACATGCGCCGTCATGGGGACGTCCCGGGTATCTGCGTGCTTCAATTCTGCGGCAAAGGTCAAAATCGCTTCCAGCTCCGTTGCCATCTGGGCTTCTTCGGCTGGTGTCAGCGACAATTTTGCCAGCTCTGCCGTCCGCCTGACCTGGCTGCGCATGCTTTCGTTCGGAGCTTCGTTTTGACGAATTTCGCTGAAATTCTGTGTCGGGCTCATCGTTTTCCTCCTGCTGCAATGTGTACAAAAAGCGTCCTTTCCCCGGTCGCGCTGGGGCGAAGGACGCTTTTGCGGTATTCATCCGGAAAGGGGCGCCCCTGCAAGCGCAGGAAGCGCCCCTGTGTGGGTTCATGGATTACTCCGCAGGCACCGCCACAATACGGCCATCGCCGTAGGGATTGCTGTATTCCTCGCCAACCACGCCGTTCAGGGTAGTGGTGATGTAGGTAATCAGCACCTGGTTGTCGATCATCAGATCTTCGCCCAGCACCTCAGCACCGGCGAACATGGCATAACCGTCGCCCTGGTTGAGGAGCATGTAGTTGTGGGAAGCCAGCGTATAGGTCTTTTCCAGATCCAGCGCTTCGCCGCCGACCATCACGTTCTTGACGCGGTATTCGCCCGTCACGCCGGCAAACATGCCGTTTTCGTCCTTCTGCGCGCTGGACTCAATGCCGGTATGAATCTCGTAGGTCAGGCCGGAAACCTGCAAGAAGCCGCCGTTTTCGCCCGGCACATTGCGTGCGCCCCATTCCAGCGCGTCCAGCACCTGCTGACCCGTCACACGAATGATGCACATGGTGTTGCCGAAGGGATGCACGCTGTAGATGTCGTCCAGCGTGATGTCGCCAGCTTCAATCTGCTTACGGATGCCGCCGCCGTTGACAAAGGCGATATCCGCACCGGAGAGGTTGCGGTACGCATCAGCGCACAGGTCGCCCAGGTTGGTTTCCGCATTGCGGATAATGCGGATGCCCTTGCCTTCGCTGTCCACCGCCACGGGGTCGTTCACATACAGAGGAACCTGCGTGGTAGCCACCACGGTCTTGCGGATTTCGTCCAGCTTGGCAGTCTGCTCGTTCACCGCGTCGGCCACGGTGCCGGTCAGACCCAGCAGTTCGGGCGCCGCTTCGTCAGCCGTCCAGGTGTACAGACCCGTGGAGATCGTGCCGTCCACAGCGATGCGCAGATAGCCCACGGAGGAGAGCTTCGTGCCGCACGCAGCACGCAGCACCGTCTTGCCCTCGGCGTTCTTCATTTCGTTGCAGGGCATCGTCTCGTGCGCATGGCCATCCAGGAAAGCGTCGATGCCGGTGGTGTGTTCAATCACTTCGGTGCTCATCCAGGGAGAGCAGCTGGCTTCGTTACCCATGTGACCCATGACGACCACATAGGCAGCGCCTTCGGCACGCGCCGCGTCCACTGCGTTCTGCACGCACTGATAAAGCTTTTCGCCCGTTTCATCCTGAGAGAAGCCATACACAAACTCGCCGTTCTCATCCTGGAAGTACACAGGCGTAGAGGACGTGAGCGTGTTGGGGGTGGTGATACCCACGAAGGCAATCTTCACGCCATCAAATTCCTTGATGATGTAGGGCGCAAAGACCAGCTCGTCCTTGTAGGTGAAGTTGGCGGAGATGTAGGTGAAGTTCGCCTTTTCCGTCAGCTCCAGGAAATTCGCCATGCCATAGTCAAACTCATGGTTGCCGGGGATGGCAATTTCATAGCCGATGGTGTTCATCAGGTCGATGATGGCGCTGCCGTTGGTCAGCGTGCCGATGGTTTCGCCCTGAATCGCGTCGCCATCGTCCACCAGCAGCACATGGTTCTTCGCGCTCAGGCCGTCGCGAATCGCCGCCAGACCGGTGTAGCCCCAGCCCTGGTCAATGCCGCAATGCACGTCGCTGGTGAAAAGAACGACAACGTCCTTGGTCAGCGTGGGCGTTTCCTCCGCCGCTGCGATACCGCACAGCAGCATCGTCAGGGTCAGCAGGACAGCAAGAAGCTTCCTCATTCTGTTTTCCTCCTCAGTTGTTCCATCCACGGGTGGTCGGGCGAACAGGCTCGTCCGTTTCCCCCTTCCTTTTCATTATAGCACACTGGCCGGGATTCGCAAGCGTTTTTTCACGCTTTGGCGGAATATTTTCGCATCAATCCCGGAAAAATGTCCGTCCCTGACGTTCCCGGCAGCCTGGACTTCCTCCTGTTTTTCCCCCGGCGGATTTTTCCGCCCGCTGCCGGTCTATTTGCTGCATTCCGGCCATATGATTTTCCTGCACAAGGATGATTTTCCGGATGGTTCTCCATCAGAAGGGAGGCCGCCCTGATGCGCAGCATCCTGTCCGCGCTGGTTGCGGCGGTATTTCTGCTGCTGTTGCTTTCCCGGCCTGTCCAGGGGGACGCATGCGCCTACGCCATCCATATTGATGTGGAGCAAAAGTGCCTGACGCTCTTTGAAAACGACCGTCAGGTAGCGCGCTTCCCCATCGCCACCGGATCGGCGCAAATGCCGACGCCGCTGGGCGTTTTCCACATCAATCGCCGCTTTTCCGGACAGATGAGCGGCTTCGGCACCTGTTTTCTGGGGCTGGACGTGCCCTGGGGCGATTA
Source organism: uncultured Faecalibacterium sp. (assembly GCA_964526125.1). Lineage (GTDB taxonomy): Bacteria > Bacillota > Clostridia > Christensenellales > Aristaeellaceae > UBA11524. The sequence continues at coordinate 3,833 of CAZGKQ010000054.1, read as the reverse complement.
CGGCATTCATGGCACCAATCAGCCGGACAGCATCGGGCGCAATGCCAGCCACGGCTGCATCCGCATGCGCGTCGCCGATGCAGAAAAGCTGTACGCGCTGGTTCCCAACGGAACGCCGGTTGTGATTGAATGCGGCGCATGGGGAGATCTTGGCGGAGGCCTTCGCACGCTGAAAAATGGCGATCGCTCCAGTCTGGTTCGCGCTGTTCAGCGCCGTCTTCGTGCGCTGGGGTTCGGCGACATCTGGCCGGACGGCGTTTTCGGCGCAGCAACCCAACGCGCCGTAGACCAGGCGCGTGCCGCCTACGGTCTGCCCGACAACGGACTGGTGGACTGGGCGCTTTATCAGCAGCTTGGGCTGACGCTGTTTGAATAATTTTCCTGACAAAGGAGCGATGCTGTATGACCTGGGAGGAAACGCGTGATTTTCTTTCCCCCTGCTTTCCGCCATCCGTGCAGGACGAGCTGGCCATGCTGCTGCCGGGTGAACTGCGCGAGATTCGCATTCGTGCTGAACGTCCGACCGTCTTCGTGACAGCTACGCGAACGGCGCTGCTGGACTGGATTCCCGGTCAGCAGCAGGTAGAAGCACTGACCGAGGCCCTCTCCGGTCACAGCCTCTATGCCCGGAGCGACGAAACGCGCCGTGGCTATCTGACGCTCTCCGGCGGCCACCGCATGGGGCTTTGTGGCCATGTAAGCCGAAAAAACGGACAGAGTACGCTGCGCGACATTGCCTCTGTGTGCATCCGCATTGCCGGACAGTGGCCGGGCTGTGCCGATCCTCTGTTGCAGCGCACCGATGCGCTTTTTCCCGGAAAAACACCATCCGTGCTGCTCATTGGTGCGCCCGGAAGCGGCAAAACAACGCTCCTGCGCGATCTCACGCGCCAGCTCTCGCAGCGTTCGGGCGTTCAGGCGGCGCTGATTGATGAAAGAGGCGAACTGGCTGCATGCGTCCATGGCGTTCCGCAGCTGGACGTTGGCGCATCCACCGATGTGTTGGACGGCCTACCCCGGGCAGAAGCCGTGCCGTGGCTCATTCGCTCAATGGCACCAACGCTGATTGGCATGGATGAACTTTCGGATGTGCAGGACGCAGCCTGTGTGCTGGATGCAGCAGCCTGTGGCGCAGCCGTGTGCGCCACCGTGCACGGCCTGACGCTTCAGGAGACGGCGAATCGTCCAGCGCTCCGGGAGCTTTTCGCCCGTCGCGTGTTTGATGTGTATGCGCTGCTTTCGCCGCAGGGAGGCGGTCAATTGCAGGCGCTGCATGATCGCTGCGGTTCGCCGCTTCCGCTGTCGTGACGCGCCTGCTGATGCCGCTGTGCGCAGCCATGCTCTGCACGCTGTGCGGCCTTCGCCTGTCTGCTGGACTGCATCGGGAGACGCAGCGGCTGATGCGCTGGGGCACATTGCTGGCACATTGCCGCATTTTGATGGCCTCCTGTGCCTATTCGCTGCCGGAGGTTTTCAAGCTGGCCGCCACGGAACAGACGGCGGCGGACGAGCTGCTGCGTACCATGGCACAGGGCCTGGAAAACCAGCGCACTGCCTCTCCGGGAACGTTAGCGGAGCAGCTTTGTCCACCCTGCCCAGAACGGGACGCAATCCTGCGATTGATGCACGCCATCGGTCACGGCAGTCTGGAAAGCCGTCTGCTGGCGCTGGACAGTACGAAAGAGGAGCTGGCACTGCTCCACCAGCAAAGCCGAAAGCGTGCGGAAAAGGACGGCAAACTCTATCAGACGCTGGGGTGGGTCGGCGGTCTGTGCCTGATGCTGTTGATGTTATAAGTGCTGGAGGTTTTTCATGCAGCTTGATCTGCTTTTTCAAATTGCCGGTGTGGGCATTTTAACCACGGTGGTAGCTTCGGTGCTGAACAGCTCTGGCCGCAGCGAGCTGGCCAATCTGGCAGTCGTCGCCGGTCTGGCCATCGTGCTGCTGATGATTGTTTCGCTCCTGTCGCAACTTTTCAGCGACGTGCGCACCATTTTTCAGCTGGGGTGATGATGACGGATGGATACCGCTGTCAAGCTGGCCGGTTTTGCCGTCTGTGCGGCGCTGCTGTCGCTGATTCTGCGTCAATTGCGGCCGGAGCTGCATCTGCCGCTGGCGCTGTGCGCCGGAACGTTGCTGCTGCTCATGGTGCTGCCGGCGCTGAGCACCCTGTTGGATGCACTGACTTCGCTTTCCACCCTCAGCGGCCTGGACAGCAGCTACATGCGTCAGCTTCTTCGATTGACGGGCATTGCCCTGCTGATGGATCTGGCAGCGCAGACCTGCCGGGATGCGGCAGAGGACGCACTGGCGCTCAAAGTAGAATTCGCCGGGCGTGTGCTGCTTTTGTCCGCCTCGTTGCCTGTGCTGCGCTCGCTCTTGTCGCAGCTGCTCTCCTTGCCGCTGGGATAAGGGATCTTCTTCCGTGCGCTGTGGCCGAGGAGGAAGCCTCCCTCTCCGCCTCTGTTCAGTCTCTGGTGGACACGCTGGATACCGACACGCTGGAAGCGGCACTTTCCGGCGCAGATCCGTTCGCGCAGACAGGTGGTTTTCGCCAGACGCTGCTGTCCATTGCGCGTGGGGAGCTGACACTGGATTTTTCACAGGCGCTGGATCTGCTTTCGCAACATTTTCTCTCCGCCGTGCGCCAGAGTCTCTGGCGGTTGACGCGCCTAATTGCTCCGGCGCTGCTGTGGGGACTGCTGCGTCAGTTTAGTGGTCGTGGCAGCGAATGCGGACAGCTGGTGGTGCAGCTTTGCGTGTGTGTGTTCCTCACGCAAGATCTCTCCGATCACATTACACTGGCCACCGAAACAGTACAGCGCATTTCTGCCGGGATGCAGGGGCTGCTGCCCATGCTGCTGACGATGATGGCGGCCATTGGCGGTAGTGCCGGTTCTGCGCTGATGCAACCGGCCGTCGTGGCTGCAGCCAGCGCCATGACCGGGCTAATTTCCAGTGTCACCGTGCCACTAACAGTCGCTTCCGGAACACTTTGCATGCTCAGCCATCTTGGCGAAGGAGTCCGCGTGCAGCGGCTGGCGGATTTTACGCAGCAGTGCGCCGTATGGTCGCTGGGCGTTGGGTTTACGGTGTTCATCGGCGTGCTGACAACGCGCTCGGTGACGGCGGCAGCACTGGACGGCGTGACGCTGCGCACGGCGAAATACGCCCTGAACAACATTGTCCCCTTCGTCGGTGGGCTGTTTGCAGACACAGTAGACACGTTGGTGGGATCAGGGCTGCTAGTGCAAAGCGCATTGGGCGTTACCGGCCTGATCCTGATTGCCTCCATTGCCATCGTGCCGCTGTGCCAGACGTTTGCTTCCGCCATGCTCTACAGGCTGTCCTCCGCCCTGATGCAGCCTGTCTCCGACGGACATTTGTCCTCGTGCATTCATGATTTTGCCCGGGTGCTGATGCTGTTGTTCGTTTTGCAACTTTCCGCCGCCGCAATGTATTTGCTGCTCATTGCGCAGCTGATTGCCGTCAGCGGCATGACGATGATGCTGCGATAATTCTGCTCACGGAGGTGGTGTCACAATGGAGGTACTGACCGGTTTTGCCGTGCTTTCGCTACTCAGTCATCTGCTGCTGACCATCCTGCCGGACAGGCCGTTGAAGAAAACCGTTCGCTTGATCTGCTCGCTTCTATTGATGTTGACGTGGCTTTCTGCGCTGCGATCGCTGCTTCCGTCCGGCGCAGATTTTCTTTCGGCAAGTGAGGGGACGCTCAGTCTTTCTCCCCTGCTGCCCAGCACCTATTCCCTTCCGGACGCTGCCGAACAGGCGCAGGAGGCACTGCCATGAACCTGAACCGCTGGAAGGAGCTT
>CAZGKQ010000053.1:2920-9119 GCA_964526125.1 uncultured Faecalibacterium sp. | reverse complement strand
GCATCCGTCTGCTCATCCGTGGTCGCCCAGGAGGTGCAGACGCGCAGAATGACGTGGCTTTCGTCCACACGCTCCTGGAATTCCAGCACAAACGATTCTTCCAACGCTTCCACCTGTTCGTCGGAGAAGATGGGGAAAAGCTGATTCGTGGGGGAATCCACAAACAGCGGAATGACCTTTTCCAGCAGCGCCGTGCGGATGCGCATGGCCTGCTGAACGGCCTGCTGACCGAGCTGGAAATACAGTCCATCCTGCATCAGCGCGGAGAATTGCAGCCCAAGCAGCCGTCCCTTGGCCAGCATGCCGCCCTGACGCTTGATCATGTAGCGGAAATTCTTCTTCAAATCGGGGTGGTTGATGACCACCGCTTCGCCGAACAGTGCCCCCATTTTTGTGCCACCAATGGTGAATACGTCGGCACAGGCCGCGATGTCCGCCGCCGTCAGGTCGCAGGTGGGGGCGGCGAGCGCGTACCCCAGACGCGCACCGTCGATAAACAGATAAAGCCCCTGCTGGTGGCAGGTCAGATACAGATCGCGCAGCTGTGCTTTGTTGTAGATGGTACCCAGCTCGGTGGACATGGAGATATACACCATGCCGGGGCGCACCACATGCTCGTTCCCATCCATCATGGCGGTGGCGACGCTGACCTGGGTGGCGCTGATGCGACCATCTTTGTGGGGCAGCACAAGGCACTTGTGACCACAGCCTTCCACCGCGCCTGTTTCATGCACGTTGATATGCCCTGTGTCGGCACACAGCACGCCTTCATAGGGGCGCAGCGCAGCGGCAATGACGGTCATGTTGGCCTGCGTGCCGCCAACAAGGAAATGCACATCGGCATCGGGGCAGGAGAACGCCTGGCGGATGTCGTTGGCAGCCTGCTGGCAGTAGGGGTCGGTGCCGTATCCGGAGGTCTGTTCCAGATTGGTTTCCGTGAGTCGCTTGAGGATGGAAGGATGGCAGCCTTCGGAGTAATCGTTGTTGAGGCGAATCATGCAGCATTTCGTCCTTTCTTGCTTTTCCGGGGGTTATTATAGCGCATTTTTTCAGGCGCGTCAATGGTGGCGCAGAAAGCCGGAAAACGGCAGAAAAATGGGAAGAAAAAAGAAACGTGGTGCGTTCTATTCCTGAAAAATACCTTATCAAAGGAGCTGAACGAAGATGAAACGATTCCTGTCCCTGATGCTGGTGCTGATGATGGCATTGTCCGTCGGCACGGCGGAAAGCCTGGAGGACAGCTTCAGTGCGACCGATATGCTGGAATTGCCGAAAAACAACGGCAACATGATGTCTTTTTTCCGGACGACGCTGGCAGATGCGAAGGAAGTCACCCGGCAGATGTGCCGCTATATGCAGCTGCCGCTGATGGCCACCTCCTATACGCCCACGGGCAGTGAGGGCGAAAACTGGACGATCACGGCCACGCCGGAAGGCTGGTGCGTGCTGATGCAGCATACACGCGCAAGCCTGTGGATGGTGCTGGGAACGGACGGAACCCTGATTCAGTACAGCGTGCTTGCCTATGGCTCCAATCACCTGCGCCAGCAGGGAGAAAGCTACACCGGTGAGCTTCCGACCAATACGGATGAGGCGATTCTGAGCATGATTGAAAGCTTTGCGGCGCTGAACGGCATGAACGAGGTGCAGGATTATGAGCGCCAGCAGGTGACAACGCTGGGTGGCTACGCGGTGGAAGTGACCAGCACGGCGAAGCTGGATCAGCACGAGTATGCCTTTACGACGCGGCTGGATTTGATGGGCTTTTCCCGGGTGGAACGGACGGATATGACGCTGTCGCTGCTGCCGGAGCAGATGGAACTGCTGCTGATGGCCGCAAAGACGGAATCATCCACAGCTACGATGCAGCAGCAAAATGAGCCGAAGGAAAACACTGCGGCGGTTCCGTCACTGGAACAGTATGAAATCGCGGTGGACGGCGTGAGTTGCACGCTGTTTGCCATCGACAAGGCGGAGATGGGCAACACCTCGTTCGCGACGGGCAAGGGACGCAACCTCTCGCCGCAGCAACTGCTGAGTTTGGCGGTGAGCTACACCATGCAGAACTTCGGCGTGACGATGGAGGAGCTGACGCAGGTGTCCGCTGTGGAATATGGCTATCGGGAGACGATGGACGATCCTTACTGGCAAAGCACGTTTACCACGGCGGAATGGCAGGTGGACTTCTTCGGGCCGGACGGTTACGACTGCCTGTATGAGCTGCGCATCCGGGATGCAGATGGCGCACTGATCGGCATCTGGGGGCCGGAGGACGGCAACGGCTAAAAGATAGACGCAACACGCAGAATGGCAGAAAAAAGGGAGCATGACCTGCATGAGGTCGTGCTCCTTTCTCTGTCAGGACTTGCAAGCGGCGAACGAAAGTGCTATGATAGAAAGACGGGAAGAAGAAAGGGGCGATGGCATGGAACGGCTGAAAAAGCTGAAGGCGGAGGACTACGATCGCGTATCCGTGGACGAAGAGGATGCATATCCCTCGCCCTGGGAGCCTGTCTATCGGGATGGCAGCGCGAAAAACGAGTGTTGGCATGACGACTGGTCGTCAGAAAGGAAAAAGCAGGATGACGATTGATTTTTTGACGGATTATGTCTGCCCCTTCTGCCTGGTGACGAAGGAAAATCTGGCGAAGGCGCTGAAAATGCTCCACCTGGAAGCGGAAATCATCGAACACCCCTATGAATTGTCATCCGTCACGGAAAAGCCGACGGATATTTGCGACGATACGCATCGAGCCTATTTTGCACGCCTGAAAGCACCATCCGAAGCGGTGGGACTGCATATGCAGCTTCCGCCGGAGGTGTCGCCGCGCCCGTATACGCATCTGGCCTTTGAGGGCGCGTTGCTGGCAGAGCAGCAGGGTCTGCGTTCTCAGTGGAGCGATCACGTTTATCGGGCGTACTGGGAACAGGGGCGCGATATTGGGCAAATTGATGTGCTGTGCGAGGTGGCGGAAGAAATCGGCCTGAATGGTGCAGAAATGCGCGAAGCACTGGAAACAGGCCGTTGGGCGGCAGCGGTGGATGCGCAGCTGAAGCATACGCTGGAAACCTGGCATCCGCGCGGCGTACCGATTCTCTTTGCGGATGGACAGAGAATCCGGCTGAAAGCCTATACGCTGGAAGAGATGATTCAGGTGCTTTCCGGCACGGTAGGGACAGAAGACGGCGAGGTTGCAGGCTGCGGCGCAGACGGATGTCGTCTGCCGAGGTGAAAAACATGCAGACTTATGTGCATCGGGTGCAGTATTACGAAACAGATAAAATGGGCGTGACGCATCACTCCAACTATATTCGCTTTATGGAGGAGGCGCGTGTAGCCTTTATGGAGCAGATGGGGTTCCCTTATGCCCGGTTGGAGGCGCTGGGGGTACTTTCGCCCGTGACAGGCATTGAGTGCAAATACCTGGCTCCCACGACGTTTGACGACCGTGTGACGGTGGCGGTTGATGTGCGTGCCTTTAACGGCGTGGTGCTGACAATGGGGTATGAAATGACCAATCAGGACGGCAAATGCGTGTTTACCGGGACATCGTCCCACTGTTTTCTGAATCGGGAAGGGCATTTTGTCCGCCTGAAACGGGAACAGCCTGAATTTTATGCGCTGCTGATGCAGCAGCTTGAAGCGGCAGGAGGCGAGAAACAGCATGAGTGAAAGCAAAAAGAAAACCATCGGGATTCTGGGATCAGGTGCATGGGGCATTGCGCTGGCACAGCTGCTGCATCGGAATGGCCATGACGTAACGGTCTGGTCGAAATTCCCGGAGGAAATTGAAAAGCTGGCAGCCCAGCGAACCCATCCGGCATTGCCGGGGCTGGTGATTCCGGAAGCGGTGCGTTTTACCACGGAGCTTGAAGAAGCGGCGTGCAATAAGGATATTCTCCTTTTCGCCATGGCAAGCGTCGGCGTGCGCAAAACGGCAGCAAGCATTCGGACACTGATCCCGGATGGACAGGTGCTGGTGGATGTCGCCAAGGGCATTGAATCCGACACACTGATGACCATGACAGAAGTCATTCGCGACGAGGTGACAAAGGATGGTCGGCATGACCATGTGAAGCTGGTGGCGCTGTCCGGCCCGTCACACGCTGAAGAGGTGGCGCTGGATATGCCGACCTCCATCGTGTCCGCCTGTACCGATTTGCAGGTGGCGGAGCTGGTGCAGGACGTGTTCATGAACAGCTGCATGCGCACCTATACCAACACGGATGTGCTGGGCGTGGAGCTTTGTGGTGCCATTAAGAACATTCAGGCGCTGGCCGTCGGAATTTCCGCCGGTCTGGGCAATGGGGACAATGCCCGGGCGGCACTGATTACGCGCGGTATGGCGGAAATTACGCGCCTTGGCGTGAAAATGGGCTGCGCGGAGTACACCTTCAGTGGGCTGGCTGGCATTGGCGATCTGATAGTGACTGCTACATCCATGCACAGCCGCAACAATCGCTGCGGCATGCTGATTGGTCAGGGCGTGTCGCCGGAGGAAGCGGTGCGTCAGGTGGGCACGGTGGAAGGCATCAATGCGCTGCCGGCGGCGATGCAGCTGATGGAGCGCTATCAGGTGGACATGCCCATTGTGGAGGCAGTTAACGCGGTGGTGAAGGGTGAAATCAGCGCGGCGGACATGGCGTTGGCGCTGATGACCCGTGACCGGACGAGCGAAGTGCGCCAGAGCGAACTGACGCTGCGCTATGAGAACGCGCTGATGCGCCGCATTTCCGGCGGTGTGATGCGTCGGGTAATGGTCATGGGGGACTTTCCGGAGCTGACGCATGAGGCCATTGCTTTCCTGAGCAGTGCCAGAGAGCAGGGCGGCCATCTGACCGTAGCGCTCAGCGGTAGTGCGGCAGATGCGGCTGTACGCAAAGCTTCGCTGCTGGCGCTGCGCTGTGTGGATCGGGTACTGGTGCTGGCGGAGGAAAAACTGACGTTGCCGGAGCTGATGCGACTTTATCGCATTGAGCTGCTGGTACTTCAGTGCGAACAGGCCGTGCCGAAAATCCCTGCATCCGTGCAGGTGAAGATACTGTAATTTTCGAGAAACAAACGGGGGAGACCCTGTCGGAACACAGGACGAAAGGAAGCAATGGCGATGGAGGCACGGGAGGTTCTTCGGCGGTACTTTGGGCATGAAGCCTTCCGCCCCGGACAGGAGACGATGGTCAATGCGCTGCTGGAACATCGGGACGCGCTGGGCGTGATGCCCACGGGCGCGGGCAAATCCATGTGCTATCAGGTTCCGGCGCTGATGCTCCCGGGCGTGACGCTGGTCATCTCGCCGCTTATTTCGCTGATGGCCGATCAGGTGGCGGCGCTCAAAAGCGCTGGTATTCCGGCGGCCTATCTGAACAGCTCGCTGACGGCGCGGCAGATGGAGCTGGCCATGCAGCGCGCACGGCAGGGCGCGTACAAGCTGATTTATGTGGCTCCGGAAAGGCTGGAAACGCCTTCGTTTCAGGACATGGCACGGGCGATGCAGATTTCCCTGCTGGCGGTGGACGAGGCGCACTGCGTCTCCCAGTGGGGACAGGATTTCCGTCCGGTTTATCTGCGCATTGCTGATTTTCTGGATATGCTGCCCATGCGGCCTGTGGTGGGCGCGTTCACGGCCACGGCCACCGAGCGCGTCCGTGAGGACATCATTCGGCTGTTGCGCCTTCGGAATCCGGAAATGATTACAACAGGGTTTGACCGCCCGAATCTCTATTTCGAGGTGGTGCGCCCCAAAAACCGGGATGCGGCGCTGCTCTCCATCGTCCGCCGGAAGCGCGGCGAAAGCGGCATTATCTACTGCGCCACCCGGAAGGCTGTGGAGCAGATCTGCGACAAGCTGACGATGGCCGGCATTGCGGCAACGCGCTATCATGCCGGGCTGAGCGATGAGGAGCGTCGGGAAAATCAGGAGAGCTTCCAGTATGACAATACGCAGGTGATGGTGGCCACGAATGCGTTTGGCATGGGCATTGACAAATCCAACGTGCGCTATGTGATTCATTACCAGATGCCGCGCTCGATGGAAGCATATTATCAGGAAGCCGGGCGTGCCGGGCGCGACGGCGAAAAGGCGGAATGCATCCTGCTCTACAACGGTTCTGACATCTTTACGGCGAAATGGATGATCCAGAACAGTACGCCCAACGAAAGCCTCTCCGCGGCGGAACAGGCGGCGGTACGGCGGCAGGA
>CAZGKQ010000053.1:0-2820 GCA_964526125.1 uncultured Faecalibacterium sp. | reverse complement strand
ATCATCTGCAACGATGCGACACTGACGGCGATGGTGCGCCGAAAGCCGCAGACACTGGAAGGCATGCGCACTGTGAACGGCATGGGCGAAATCAAGACGGCGAAATATGGTCAGGCGTTTCTGAACGTCATTTGCACCTATGTGCAGCAGGAACGCCGCATGAAGGCGGATGTCAAGGCTTTGGCGGAACGGGCGCAGTCAGCGGCTTTCCGCATGTCAGGCGGCGCAGCACAAAAGCCAAAGCCTGCTGTCATGCCGCCGACAGCACGGGTGGGTGCATCTCAGAACCCCCCTGAACCCATTACGCCGCGAATGCCGGAAATCGACTGGGAAAAACTCTGCGACAACGAAGTGCTGGCGGATGCGTACCTGTCGGGCATCAGCATCCAGCAGATGGCGCAGCGCTCAGGCTACTCTGAGGAATACCTGCGTGAAAAGCTTCGAAATCTGGACTTGATCTTCTGAAAATCAAAAAACTAGCCTGGTGCACTCCGTAAAACGGTGCATCAGGCTGGTTTTTTAATGTCAAAGGGGATGAAAATTACTTTTCGCGGTCAGTCATCATCGGCGAAAGACCGCCGCGTTCCAGTGCAGACACAATCAGCGGCACCAGCAGCAGATGCAGCAGTGCGCCAATCGCCGTGGTGGTAAAATAACCGGTCAGGAACGCCTGAAAAGAATACGCACTGCCCTGAAGTCCCATGACGACAGCTTTGGCCGCGCCGCCGAGAAGACGCCCGGCGACCATGGCTGGCAACATTGACAGGAGCATGGCGGCATAATGGCTGCGTAGACGGCGCAGGAGCCGCGGATAAAGCAGACCGCAGATCGCACCGTAGGCCGCCATCTCAAAGGCCATGGGAATAGCCATTGGGACAAGCGGCGGCATGCCGAAAATCAGGCTTCGGAGAATGGGCAGAACAATGCCCAGCGCAGCGCCCCAGCCCCAGCCACAGGTGAGGCCGCAGATGAAGACGGGAATATGCAGCGGACTGATGACCTTTCCCAGCAGCTGAATCTGGCCGGTCAGAAAGGGCAGCACGAAGCCAACGGAAAGCAAAATGGCCGTGAGCAGCAGCGGATAAAGTCGGGAGCGCTGACGGGAAGGGGTGGGGCGGTTTGTCATGCAAAAAATTCCTCCAAAAAGAAAAATACCATGAAAGAGCCGGACGTTCTCGTCCGATGGCCTCCTTCATGGAAACAAAAACAGTGTAGCATGGAAAATGAAATTTGTCAAGCAACGACAAAAACCGAACGCGTCATGCCGTTCTGCACGCAAAACAGCCCGGACTGCTGAGATCCGGGCTGTTCCGGGTCGCCGGGGTGCTGAGTCCCGGCGGCCAGGGAAGGAAAGGGGAAAGGAAATGGAGGAAATACGGGGGTACGCTGTCAATGCGTTGTCGCCGTGAAAAAAGACGTATGCGCTGAATCTTCCGTATTTTATGAATGCGGAGTGAGCGAAGAAGCATCCGGTGCAGTGAATTGCTCCTGCTCGGGGGTGGAAGTCTCCTGTTCCGGTGCGGGCACAGACTGCATCAGCATGGCCGCGACGACCAGGGGTTCCAGAATCAGCTTCATAGGCGCCTCCTTTCCTGTGGTTCTTCCGCCTGACAGGATCATTGTACTGGATTTTTATGTTGTCAGCATGAAGGAAATGTGAAGCGTTGATGAAAAAAGCGAAAGAAACGCATTTGCCTACTTGACAGGAGACTGAGATGATGATACCATAAAATAAGAACAAATGTTTGTAAAAACGTTTGTGCATCAACAGGAGCAACAGAGGAGGAAAAAACATGAACGTCTATGAAATGATTCCGGTGCTGGAAAATGATGCATTTCGCCTTCGCAGCGTGGAAAAGCAGGATGCAGCGGCCTTGACAGCGGTGTACGGCGACAAAAACGCGCTGCCCTTCTTTAACAGCGACAACTGCCATGGGGATATTTTTTTCTACGACACACTGGAAAAGATGGAAAAGGCAATCGACTTTTGGGAGGATTCGTACCGAAACGGCTGGTTTGTGCGCTGGGCGATTGAAGAAAAACAGTTTGGACGGCTGATTGGCACAGTAGAGTGCTGCAAGCGTGGAGAAAGCACAACGGATACCTACGGCGGCATGGGCATTCTACGCGTGGATGTTGCCAGCCTGTGGGAAAAGGCGGAAGTGCTGTCCGGCCTTGTAGCGCTGTTGCTGCCGAAGATGTACGACTGGTTTGACTGCACGGCGTTGATGACCAAAGCGCCGGTTTACGCGGTGGAGCGGATTCGAGCGCTTCAGGCCAACGGCTTTGTTCCGGGTGATGGGCCTGTGGTCGGCGAACATGACGAAATGTTCCGTGATTACTGGGTGCGGAAAGCGTAAGCGCGGAAAATCAAATTTCCGCTCTTCCATCTGACACTTCGTCCAATCGAAGCGAATCGAAATGTCGGATGAGCCATTCGGTCATGCGGCGGTTCGTCTCGTACACTTCCTGATATTTTTCCTTTCCGGCAAACCAGGCCAGCGCCAGCAGTTGATTAGAAAGCAGCACATAGGGAACGGCACGGCATTCCGCGGCTGACAGGTGAACAACCGCATCATAGCCGAAAAGCAGATGGCGATAAATGACCAGCCAACGGGAAAGTCGCTGCGGATTTTCATCGAAACTTTCGGAAAGAATAGCGGTGGCGGCATAGCAGGGATCGAAAATGCGCAGGTTGCGTTCGCTCAGCTCAAAGTCGATCATCCCCCATTGCGTGCCGTGGAGAATGATGTTTCCGGGATTCGGGTCACGGTGGATGAGCTGAACGGGTAGTTCAGGCACAAGCGCGCCGAAAACAGT
>CAZGKQ010000052.1:1863-9125 GCA_964526125.1 uncultured Faecalibacterium sp. | reverse complement strand
TCAATTTGAAATTTCACCACTTTTTCATAGCAGGGAAGCACTGAAAAGGAATTCCTGGGTGCAGGGTTAATCGGCGGCTTCCAGCATGTTTTCGATAAAAATTCCATATCCAGTTGTTGGGTCATTTACCAAAACATGCGTGACCGCTCCAATCAGCTTGCCATCCTGAATGATGGGGCTGCCGGACATTCCCTGCACAATGCCGCCGGTTTTGTCCAGCAGACGCTCGTCTGTGACATGGATCAGCATGTTTTTGCCGTTTTGGGTACTTTGCGGATCGATGTGGGTGATTTCCACGGTGAATTCCTGAATGCCGGAGACATCGACAGTGCTGAGAATGGTGGCTTCCCCGACGTGGACGCTGGAATGGAGGCCGATGGGCAGACCATCCGGGTAGAGGGGATTGGTGATGGCGGTGCTCATTTCACCGTAGATGCCCAGCGCCGTGTTCTGCTGGATGTTTCCCAGAACGGCAGCGCTGCGCAGGAAAGAGCCTTTCAGCTCGCCGGGCGTGCCGCGCTGTCCTTTCTGGACGGCCACAATATCGGCGGAAAGCACCCGTCCGTCACTGACGGTGAGGATGCTGCCGGTGTCGCCGTCGGTGATGGCGTGGCCAAGGGCACCGTAGCGTCCGGTGTCGGGATCATAAAAGGAGAGCGTGCCGATGCCGGCGGTGCTGTCGCGAACCCATGCACCCAGCCGCGCCGTGCCGCTGATTTCGTCCAGCACGGGGGTCAGGGTGGCCTGGGCGGTCTGGCCGTTGCGGCTGTATTCCACCACCACGGGTGATGCGCCGCTGCGCTGGGTGAGGGTGGAAACATCCGCGACGCGCTCAATCGCTTCGCCATTCATGCGCAAAAGGACATCGCCGGGCTTCAGCCCTGCGTCACGGGCTGGACAGTGACCGCTTGTCACGTCAGAAAGGCCGACAATCAGCACGCCGTTGGTGCGCATGGCGACGCCCAAAGCCTGTCCGCCGGGAATGAGCTGCTTTTCGGGATTGATTTCCACCTGAATGCGGCGCAGGGGAATGCCCAGCAGACTCAGCAGCAGTTCAGACGAGCCGCTTTCCTGCGCGGTGATGCGCACGGACTGCGAGAGCGTTTCGTCCTGCGACGCGCTGACGCTGATACCATCGGTGGAGACCTGAAGCGCCCCCGTCAGCAGTTCGGTGGACTGGCCGCAGGTCAGCAGCAGCTGCGAGGGGACGCTCCGCAGCGCCTGCTGGGTTGGAGAAAAGTACCCCAGCGTCAGCAGCAGGGCAGTGATCAGGCCAAGGGCTTTGCGAAGGGTCGAATTTTGTCGTATCATGGAAAAGACCTCCCATCCGTTTGATAGCATGTCCCAAAGGAACGCCTTCATGCGCGGAGGAAAAAGGCTCATCTGCTGCAAAAAAGACCGAAAAGTCCCCAAAAGGCAGAATTTTTTGAAAAAAAGCGAATTCAATCAGGGGATATACTTGACGCAACAGGAAGCAAAGTGATATAATAAAGTGTTTCAAGCAACTATTGATCGGGGAAGACGCAGCCATGCGCACGTTCCCTGACTTATTTTCAGGAGGGATTTTCGGATGTCTGGGCATTCCAAGTGGCATAATATTCAGGCGAAGAAGGGCAAGGCTGACGCGGCGCGCGGCGCAATCTTCACCAAGATTGGTCGTGAAATCGCCATCGCGGTGCGCGATGGTGGCGCGAACCCCGAATCCAATGGCAAGCTGCGCGACATCATCGCCAAGGCCAAGGCCAACAACATGCCGAATGATAACATTCAGCGCTCCATTAAAAAGGCCAGCGGTGAGCTGTCCAACGTGGTTTACGAGCAGATCACCTATGAGGGCTATGCGCCCGGCGGCGTGGCTATCATTGTGGATACCATCACGGATAACCGCAATCGCACGGCTTCGGATGTGCGCCACTGCTTCGCCAAGAATGGCGGTAACCTCGGCACAACCGGCTCCGTCAGCTTCATGTTTGATGAAAAGGGTGTGCTGGTGGTCGAGCGTGCGCCCGGCTCCGATGAGGAAGAAATGATGATGATGGCGCTGGATGCCGGTGCGGAGGATATGAAGGTTGATGAGGATGCGTATGAGATTTATACCGCTCCGGCCGATTTCTCCGCTGTCCGCGAGGCGCTGGAGCAGCAGGGTCTGACCTTCCTCTCCGCAGAGGTGGACAAGATTCCGCAGAACACAGTGGCTGTGCCGGATGAGGACACGCTGCTGAAAATCCAGAAGCTGCTGGAAATGCTCGAAGACAATGACGACGTGCAGAACGTGTATCATAATGCCGAACTGCCGGAGGACGAGGAAGAGGACGACTGATCCCCGACCGCTCCGGTGCAAAAAGGCTCTGACGGGGCAAAATGCCCACGGCTCAGAGCCTTTTGCTTTACGCAGAAATTTTTTTCGGGAAATGATGAAAATGCCCTAACCAATCGGACGTTCAGGCCACTATATGGGTGAAGAGACGTCACTTCAACACGGAAAAAGGCAACAGGAACAGGAGGAACACCATGAACGACCATCAGGCACGCATCGCGGAAATGTCCAGGGTTGTTCGCGCATGGTGCATCAACCGGACGAGCAGCATCGAAGATGCGGAGGATCTGTGTCAGGACATTTTGCTGGCCATGCTGGAATCGCTGCCCAGTCTGCGCAACGAGAACGCCTTCTACGGCTTCATGTGGGGCGTGGCTGGCAACGTTTATCGGCAATGGTGCAAAAAGCGCATGCGTCGACTGGATGCAGAAACGTCTTTGCAGACAGATCAGGGGACTTTGTCGGAAGCATCAGTGGTGACGAATCCGGCCGACATGGCAGCGGCCATGCTGCCGAAGGATGCGCCGGAGGATCTGATGCTGCTGCGCCGGGAACTGACCCTGCTTTCACGGCAATATCGCGAGGCGGTGGTGGGCTACTACCTGCATGGCATGCGCACGGCGGATATTGCCGAAAAGTGTGGCATGAGCCAGAGCATGGTGAAGTATCTTCTGTTCCGGGCACGGGCGATTTTGAAGGAGGGCATGAAAATGGAACGCAATTTTGGTCAGCAGAGTTATTCCCCGTACAAATTGGAACTGCGCTACTGGGGGCACGGGCCGAATCACTACTATGGGGCGGCAAACAGCCTCATCCGTCAGAATATTCTCTTCGCCTGTTATCACGATAGCCTGACGGCGGAGCAAATCGCGCTGGAAATTGGGGTCAGCTTGCCGTACATGGAAGGGGATTTGGCAGAATTGACGGAAATCGGTCTGCTGAAGCTGTCAGGCAAGCGCTACAGCACGGATCTGGTGATTTTCACAAAGGAGCTGAAACAGGAAATCCGCCGGAAAACCGTGCCGGACTGTGCGGCCATTGCAGACTGCGTGAAGCGCTTTCTGGATGCGCAGGAGGAGAACGTGCGTCAGCTTCCGGCAGTGGCCGGGCTGAATAGCAACACGCTGCGCTGGCAGATGGCGACCATGCTGCTGCATCAGGCTGTGGTGAACAGGGCAGGGGAACAGGCGCAACCGACCCTGTGTGAAGATCGCTGGGGCGTTCCGTGCCTTTGCTGGGGTGTGGAAGAAGTGGATCTGCCGATGGAAGCGGAATTTGCCTTTGGCGTGTCGCAGATGCAGAATGAACGGGGCGATATGGCGCAGTTTATGGACTTCCCCATCAATGGCGAAATGGTGCATCACGCATTTTTCTCCTCGGCCTCAATGCGCAATGTGTTTTTCCAGATTGCGCGTGGCGAAACAGCCGATTTTTCGGAGAATGACTGGGGGACAGCAGCGGAGCTGGTGAAGAAGGGCTATGTCCTGCGCGAAGGGGAAACGCTGCGCGTCAACTGCCCGGTTTATTCGCAGAAAGAGTGGGAGCAGCTTCAGGCATGGACAGAACCGGCTGTGCAGGAAATTGCGGAGAAGGCGCTGGCCATGCTGACGCTGGAGAAGACGCTGATCAGGGAGCATGTGCCGGTGCATCTGCGCAAAACGGCGGAAAAAATGGCCTACTTCCGGCTGTTCGACGATGCACTGTCTGCGCCGATGGCACTGCTGTATCAGCAGCATGTACTGACGCTGCCGGAGAAAACGGAAGCTTTGCCGACAACGTATGTGGTGCTGGCTGGAAAATAATCGTGTACACAAACGGAATCAAATGAAAAACGGGGCTGTTGCAAATACAAAAATCTGCAACAGCCCCGTTTCATGAATCAAAATCAGTTCACTTCGTAGGTGCCGACCTGTTCGGACGTGCCGAAGCCCAGTACCTCGCTGGTGGGACGGGAATTCGTTTTGCCGCCATCGTAAGCGCCGATCTGATTGAGCTGCTTGCCCATGAAGATCATGACAGCCGTCTGGCCACCATCCAGATTGAACGCCACCTGGCAGCCCTTGGCGCGCATCAGCTTTGCCAGATATCCGACAGTCACGCCGCCGGAGCGCTTCAGGCGACCTTCGCACATAATGGCGACGTAATGTCCCGGCTCGACCATGCCCAGCGCACAGCGCGGATTCTTGGAATCGCTGCTTTCGTAGGCACGCTCGGACAGCTTGCCGTCCTTCATCAGGTAGGGGCCGAAAGAGTAGACCGTCTGCACACCTTCATCGAGGAATTCCTGAGCGGTTTTTTCCCAGCTGTGATAGACTTCCAGACTGCCGTCGGGCATGAAGGCCAGCATGTCCAGATTCGGGAACATGGAGGCCGTCACCTGCTTTTCGGTGTAGGGATCATCGTAGAGAATGTTGCCGTCGCGGATGACAACGCCGGTCTTGCGGCTGTTGTTGACGGCCACGCGGTAGGTGTAATAGTCCGTGTTCATGGCGAAAACGACGTTATGCTTTTTGGCGGTTTCCGTTGCATCCACGCGCACCTTGCCCATCTTTTCCGGGTCATTCTGAACGGTGCGGAGTGTTTCACCGGCGGAAAGGTCGCCGTAGAGATCGGCCTCGAACCATGTCAGCGGCTGCGTGGCATCATATTTGCGCTGGATGATGATCTTGCTGGTCTGGTTGATGTAAATCCACAGCCCCTCGTCCTCGGAGGAGTAGATGAATTCGCCTTCGTCCAGGAAGCCGTTGGCATTCAGCTCGGGCAGGAGTGCCAGATAGGCCGGGGCTTCCGTAGGGGCAGGGGTGGCGGCGACGCTGCTCAGAGAAGCATCGTAAGAGCCGGGTGCATCATAGATATTTTCGAGGAAGTCGTCCTTGCGCACGTCTTCGCCCACCGTGGTATAGGCCAGACCGAAAATCCGGTTGTCGTATTTCGTGCCGGTTTCGCGCACGCTCATGCCGGAGGAAGCCTGTGTCTTGTGCAGCTCGTAAGCTTCTTCGGCCAGTTCGATGCCGGTGGAGCCGTTCATGCTCTGCAGCGGCACGGTCCAGTCAAAGGTGATCTGGTTTTCCGGCCACAGGTGCAGATATAGCTTTTTGACCTGCCAGGTGCCATAGGCGATGGTGGAATCGGTGAATTCATCCTCGTTGGCAGCCAGCTCAATGCAGTTCTGCGCGGCATCGGCGACCATCATGTGCTGCTTGTGGCCGTATTCGCCCTTGGTGTCCTGCGTCACGACGACTTCCGGCTGATACTTGCGGTACAGCTCCACCACCCAGGCGTTGACCTTGCTCTTGCCGCCGGCGTTTTTGTAGGCGGTTTTGAGATCCTTGGCGTAGTTGTCGGAGAAGGTGCCAATCACGGGATAATTGCGCACGCCCATGTGCCACAGGCCATTGAGCAGCTCGGAGGAACGAGTGGTGTTGGAACGGGTCAGATAGGCGACGACAACCTGACGTTGCTGCTCCACGGCATAGGTGGGAATCGCACCGCCGAAGAAAATCAGCTCATCATCGGGATGGGTGGCGAGGAACAGAATGTCCGCCTTTTCCACCGTCGGCTGCCATACCTGTACCCAGTCCGGCAGATCGCCTTCGGAGAGAACGAAGAATTCATTGATGCGCAGGGCGGTCTTTTTTTCACTGGTGACGGCCAGACGCACATACGTCGCCGGTTCTGGCAGGGCGACATAGGCATGCAGGAAGCTGGTATCGCCCGGCACGGCGGTGAACCAGTCCTTGCCGTTGTCGCTGGTCTGAATCTCCCAGGATTCCGGCATGTTGCCAAAGCAGATGTAGACACCGGCAATGAGCTTATCTTCAGGGGCGGTCACGGCGACCCACGGGGTCTTGATCTTGTTGCTTTCCCAGTAGGACGTGTACTTCTTGTCCGTCATCTGGGTGTATTTCCGACCGGAGCTGCAAATCTTGAATTTGCACTCCTCGGTGATGTCCGTTGCTTCCGCAGCAAAGGCGATGCTGGTACTCATCAAAAGGAGCAGCAGCAGCGCCATGAATCCCTTTTTCATGTGTTCGGCGCGTTCCTTTCTTCAATCAAAGTCTACACAAAGTTCACAACCAAAAGAATAGCATAGGAAAGGCTGCTTTGTCAATCAAAAGGAAGGATTCTCTCTGAAAATTTACAATTTTCGTGCGCTTCTGTGGTTGACGGAAGCCGGGTAGTCATGGTACAATGCACCCGTGGACGACGGGAGGCGAATGAAGATGACAGCGACCCCATCCATTTTTTTTGCGGTAGCGTTGCACGAAAAGTATCCGCTGCCGACGGATTCGCTTTATACGCCGGTGCAGGCTGGCGCGGCACGGGCGCAGCCAATGGGGCTGGTGCAGGACGACACGGGGGATCAGATCAGCCAAAAGAACCCAAATTTCTGCGAGCTGACGGTGCTGTACTGGATGACGAGGAATGTTCAGGCGGACTGGTACGGGCTGTGCCACTACAGGCGTTTCTTTTCCCTGCGTCGAACGGGGAAAAAGCAGAATCGGGTTCTGACGAAGGCGCAGGCGCAGCAGCTGGTGACGCAGGCGGATATTTTTCTGCCGAAAAAGCGCCATTACTGGATTGAAACGAACCTGTCGCAGTACGCCCATGCGCATCACGGGGAGGATCTGCTCAAGGTACGGGCAGTGCTGGCGCGGCAACATCCGGGGCAGGAAAAAGCATTTGACCGGGTGATGGCGCGGCGCAGTGGCCACCGCTTCAACCTGATGCTGATGCGCCGGGAAGCCATGTTGGATTATGCGGACTGGCTGTTTCCGCTGCTGTTTGAGGCGGAAAAGGAAATCGACTGGTCTGGGTATGACGCACGAAATCAGCGCGTTTTCGGCTTTCTGGCCGAGCGGCTGTTGGATGTCTGGCTGGAAGGGCAGCACTGGCGCGTGAAGGAATTGCCGGTGGTGCATCTGGAAAGCCAGCACTGGCCGAA
>CAZGKQ010000052.1:0-1763 GCA_964526125.1 uncultured Faecalibacterium sp. | reverse complement strand
TGCGCATCCATTCCGTACAGGAGCGAAAACGGAAGGTGGCAGGAATCGCCCTGGAATGCCGGAAACGGCTGGTGGACAACGGGCTTTTGGCCGGGCATGATGTGGCAGCTGCACGCGCTGTCGGGTGATGAATTCTTCCGGGAAGAAGCGTTGCGCACAGAAAAACTGCTGGGCGAGGTGTTCCGGGAATTCAGGCCACTCAACCACGACGTGGGCTTTATGTATTTGCTGTCGTCCGGCGCGCATGCCAAGCTGGAAAAAGATGAACAGGCGGAGAAGGATACGCTGCATGCGGCCTCGCTGCTGATGGCGCGGTTCAATCCGGCTGGCTTTATCCGCGCATGGGACGGACAGGAGAATCTGGGGCTGGCGATTGTGGACTGCATGATGAACCTGCCGCTGCTTTACCGGGCGACGCGCATGACAGGAGATCCGCGATTCGCGGCGGTGGCACGCATTCATGCGAACACGGCGAAAAAGTACTTTGTCCGCGAGGACGGTTCCTGCCGCCACATTGTGGAGTTTGACCCGGTGACGGGCGCGTTTGTCCGGGAACATGGCGGTCAGGGATGGGCGGTCGGCTCGAGCTGGTCGCGCGGACAGGCGTGGGGGCTGTACGGCTTTACGCTGCTGAGCATGAATACGGGCGATGCGGATGACCTGAAGACGGCCAGACGCATTGCGGATCATTTCCTGCAACATATTCGCCCGGATGGATTGACGGACTGCGATTTTGACCAGCCGGAAATGCCGGAGCGTCTGGACAACATTGCTGGTGCCTGCGCGGCGTGCGGTCTGCTGGAGCTGCATCGCCTGACGGGGGAGGAAGCTTATTACAACGGTGCTATCAGGCTGCTGGAAGGGCTGCTGACGCACTGCGCGGACTGGACGGATGAACATCTGGGCATCCTGACGCACTGCACGGCGGCGTATCACGATGACAACGTGGGGACGCATACGAACATTGTCTACGGCGACTATTTTCTGGTGGAGGCGCTGGCGAAACTGTCGGGAAAAGATCCCATGCTGTGGCTGTGAACAGCGACGGAAGCGCA
The DNA here is from genome assembly GCA_964526125.1 of uncultured Faecalibacterium sp. Classification (GTDB taxonomy): domain Bacteria; phylum Bacillota; class Clostridia; order Christensenellales; family Aristaeellaceae; genus UBA11524. Next base: position 708 of record CAZGKQ010000052.1, on the reverse strand, counting down.
TGAAAAAATTCTCCGGCGCAGGATGAAGCCGGGGCGTCGATTCGTTATATCAGTGGAAGGTCAATGGAAGGAGGAAGATTCCTCATGAAGCATATGGGCAAAAGAATCGGGCAGATGATGCTGATGGCCGTGCTGTGTCTGACGCTGTTGGGTGGCATGACGGCGATGGCGGAAAGCGACAAATTCCAGTTTGTCAGCCAGACGACCACGGTCTTTGAAGGCGATTCGCTGGTATTGGAACTGATTCGCCAGGGCAACTGTGCAGAGGAAGGCACGATTACCTACCACAGTGGCCGCGAACAGATTGCGTCGGTGGACGAAAATGGCGTGGTGACGGGATTGCAGAAGGGCAATGCCACCATTACGGCGACGCTGACGACGGAGAAACGTACCTGGAAGGCTTCGGTGACAGTGGTGGTGGCGCGGCGCGTGACGGAAATCAGCGTCAAGGAGAATAATCTGCCCCTGTATTCGGCGGATGAACCGTTCATCAGCCACCTCACGGGTGGCGGTGGTGATCCGGTGCTGCTGCTGCGCAAGGGGAAGCAGCAGGCGCTGGGCATTACGCTGCTGCCAGCGGATGCAACCAGTCGCCGCTACACCGTGACTTCCTCCGATACCGATGTGGTGAGCGTGAGTGGTTCCACGCTGACGGCAAAGGCTTCCGGCGAATGCTATGTCACTATCGCCAGCGATCAGAATCCGGAA
>CAZGKQ010000051.1:7886-9175 GCA_964526125.1 uncultured Faecalibacterium sp. | reverse complement strand
TCTTCTTCATGGCGATCTCTTCGCGAGCCTGATAGCGCACGGTTTCCAGATCGTTGGTAGCGAAATCGTAGGCTGCGGCATAATCCGCCATCAGGGCATCGACTTCCGCCTCCGTCACTTCGTTCATGGTCTCCACCAGCTTGCCGACCGGCCAGGTGTTGACCTGCCAGCCCAGCTTCGCCTGCACTTCCACCTTGTCGCCTTCGGTGACGGCCACTTCACGCATGTTGTCGCCAAAGCGCATCACCTTCAGCGTCTTGGAGAAGGCCACGCCCACCGCGGCGCGCATCCAGTCGCCCAGGCGCTGCTGCACATCTTCATCCTGCCAGTAACCGGCAATCACTTTGCGCGGCATCCGCAGACGGGCGGCAATGAAGCCGTGCTCGCGGTCGCCGTGTGCCGCCTGATTCAGGTTCATGAAATCCATGTCGATTTCGTCATTGGGGATTTCACGGTTATACTGCGTGGCAAAGTGGCAATAAGGCTTTTGCAGGTTGACAAAGCCGTTAATCCACATTTTCGACGGGGAGAAGGTGTGGCACCAGGTAATGATACCGGCGCACTTTTCGTCGTAGTTGGCTTCACGCACCACGTCGGCAATTTCCTGATTCGTCTTGGCCGTCACCTTGTAGACGAGGCGGCAGGGGAGATTGCCGGAGGCATTCAGCTTGTCCGTCATTTCCGCAGCGCGTGCGGCAACGGTTTCAAGCACCTCGGGGCCATAAAGGAACTGTGAACCAACGACAAACCAGAATTCATACTGATTCATAGACATGAGGAAAATCGCTCCTTCTGTAAATCAATTGCTTGCGCCGAACCGAAAGCTTCGACGCTATTGCCATTGTAACTGAATTACACCGGAAAAGCAATAGGTTCGGCAAATTCTGCATGGACGTGCAAAAGAAATGCGCCGCCGTTTTTAACTGCGGCAGCGCATGGAAAATCGGAAGTCAGAAGCATGCTCCGGGGAATTCAGGCATCGACCTCGTCCGAATCAGGGTCGTCATCAAGGTCAATCGTAGATTCAATCGTGGAGTCCGCCGTGTCATTGTCCTCAACGGGGAGGAAGCCTTCGGCCTGCTGCTTTTTGCGGATGTTTCCGGTCATCAGCGGAATCAGTCCGAACGCGGAGAACAGCAGCCCCATCCCCAGATCTTTAACGAGCCCCTGCTGCACCTCCTCATCGGCCAGACAGGCTTTGGCAAAGGATGTCACGTCCGGGTACATCTTGTAGAACATGGCCTGCTCAAAGGTGTTCAGGTCGGACAGGTCGTTGTATTCCTGCACAA
>CAZGKQ010000051.1:366-7786 GCA_964526125.1 uncultured Faecalibacterium sp. | reverse complement strand
TAGCCGCGCCTGGCCAGCATGGCGGACACGCGTTGCCGGGTCTTTCGTGGATCTTCGCCGGGTTTGGCGCGTTGGATGGCCTTCTGCGCCAGAGCTACCGCGCCGGAAAGCTGATCCTCCTCGTCAATGGCTTCCAGTGCTGCTTCCGCTGCTTCGCCGGTGATGCCCTTCTGCCGCAGCTCCTGCGCAATGCGGTTTTTGCCGAGTTTGCGGTTTACCCTGGCTGATGCCCACTGCTGCGCAAAATCTGCATCGTTCAGCAGATTTTCCTTTTCCAGCTTGTAAAGCACCATCTCCACCGTGCAGGGGCGATAGCCGATGCGCAGCAGCTTCTGCTCAATTTCACGCCGACTGTGGGCGCGTGCCGCCAGATATTCCACCGCACGCTCCAATGCGTGACGATACTGGCGCAGCATCAACCAGTTGTCGTACTCAGCCAGATCAATTTCATCCCCCACCTGCAGAGGGCGCTCACGGAAAAGCACCAGCGTCACGGTCAACGACTCCTGGCCGTTCACCACCACATGGAATTTGCCCCGTTCTTTGCGGACTTCGGTAATCACGTCCATGACGGCAACTCCTTATCCAGCGCCCAGGTGAGCACATCCCGGTTCACCAGACCGAATTTGCCCTGACGCGCTTCGCTTGCGCCACCGTTGAGGAAAACGACTATGCGCCCCGTGTCTTCCTCCACAAAAGCCCCGTCCACGCAGCCGTAGGCGAAGCCCTGATGTCCCAGCAGGCGGTGTTCCGTTAGCTTCGGCATGTGGCGGATGCAAAGCCCGAGGCCATATTGCCGCTCCGGCGTGGAAGCCTGAAGCGTCGTCATTTCCGCAATCAGGGCGCTGTCAAGGAAGGGAATGCCGTCGAGCTGCCCGTGCTGGGCAATCATCAGCAGCATTCGCGCAATGGAGGGCGCATCGGTGTACATCGCTCCGGCTGTGTGGCCATAATGATGTTGCGGATCGCATTCGCCCAGACCGGCCTTTCCGAGCGCCGTTACCTGCAACACATTTTCCGGATGGTACGGCAGTACCCGGATGATGGGCATGATCTTCCCTTCATCAAGCAGGGAAGCGTCCAGCGTCGCGCGCATGCCCAACGGCTGGAAAAGCTGCTGCTGGAAAAGCGGCTCAATGCATTGCCCTGTGACCGTTTCCAGCAGCGAGCCAAGCAGCCCAAAGCCGAAATTGGAATAGCGGAACTGCTTTCCGGGCGCACTGGCGCGGATTTCCGGCTGCTGCAACAGGGCTGAAAAAGGCTGTCCCTCCGCCAGAAAACGATGCATTTCCGGCAAATCGCGCAGACCGGACGTGTGGCAGAGCAGTTGTCGCACGGTTACGCCAGAGAGCGCTTCGAAAGTGTCGCCATCCGGCAGCAGCGAAGCCACCGGGGTTTCCAGCGAAAACAGGCCGTTTTGAACGCAGCGTAGGGTCACGAGCGCGGTGGCCATTTTGGTAATGGAGGCGACGCGGAACATCGTTTCGGGCGTGGAAACGTGGGATGGCTGCCGGGTGGAGGAGTAAACGCAGGCTGTTTCGCCATTGTCCTGGCGGATCAGCAGCGATGCGCCGAACACATGGTGATGCACCAACAGGTGCTCATAATAGGGGAGATGATTGAGCGGATGACCGCTTTGCGTGTGCGTAATCTGCCGATGGCAGGAGGGGGCGGCAAAGGGGAGCGCTGCCTGGTAAAGCAGATTCTTAATGGCTGTTGTAGGCATTGTAAAAATCCCTCTCTTTGGTCAATGAAAATGGGGGAAAGTTCAGGTACAGCATCCGTTTTTTCCGGAAGTCTCATTCTGTCTGCTGATGATCCGTCTGCTTTTTTCGCCCAAGCAGGAGCATCCCTGCGCCGCATAGAATCAGCCCGAAACTGACGAGCTGGCTGATCCGCAGCGAGCCGGTGTAAAGGCTGTCCATGCGCAGCCCCTCGATGATCGCGCGGCCGGAACCATACACGAGCATGTAAACCGCCAGCAGCTGCCCGTTCCATTGCTTACGCTTCCGCAGGACGAACCAGAGCAGCACGAAGGTGGCCGCATCCAGACAGGATTCGTAGAAGAAGGTCGCCATGTGCCATGAAAAACCGCTGCCGTCCGGAATCAGCACCGCAACGGGGAAAAATTGCCATTTCGGGTCGGTAATCAGGCGACCATAGGCTTCCATGTTGAAGTAGTTTCCCCAGCGCCCGATGGCCTGTCCCAGCGCCAGTACCGGCGCTAGCAGATCGGTAAGCACCCCCGGCGACAGATGACGCACGGCACAGAAGATCAGCAGCGCCAGCCCACCGCCGAAAATGCCGCCGTAGATAGCCAGTCCGCCCTCCCAGATGCGCAGAATGCGCAGGGGATCGGAAGCGAACGTTTCCCACGAGAATGCGACATAATACAGCCGCGCACCGATAATCGCCGCCGGAATGACACACAGCGCCAGATCAATGACGGTATCTTCAGGCAGATGCAGCCGCTTTTCCTCGTGGCTGCAAAGCAGAATGCCCAGCAGAATGGCTGAAACGATTAGCGCGCTGTACCAGGGAATGTTTCCAATCAGATAACGGCTTGCAGGCATGGCGCCCATTCGTGCGATCCCTCCCGTCAAAGGTTTGAATAATGTCAGTATGGCTCACCGGGGCGGATTTGTATACCGTTTTTACGGCGTGTTTTCCGGATCCACCAGCGTTTCCTCATTTTCATCGCGTTCATCGCGCCTGTACAGCCCCAGCGATACTGCGTCCGAACCAAAGCGCTGGCGGATGGCGGCCACAGCCGATTCGAGCTTTTCCTGCTTTTCCCGACCGACTGCCGGTTTTTTCTCTTCTTTTTCGACCGGTTCGCATAAGTCGAAGAGGCTCAGCTGCTCGCTGATGACTTCGTTATGCTGGTCAAAGCGCGCTACACCAATGGTGATGGCGCGAACCGGTGCGCTGCTGGATACAGTCCAGTAGGTGGAAATCAGCTCCAAGGCTACATCGCGAATTTCCTGCTGAAGGTAAGTTGGGTGAGGTAACGTTGTCTGTCTGGATACGGTGAGCAGCGTTGGTGTTTTCAGCGCGACGGAAATCACGTTGCCTTTCATCCCCGACTGGCGCAATGTGGTGGAAATCTCGTCCACCAGCGGTGCAATGCCGCGCCGAACTTCCTCCATGCTGCACAGATCGCGCTGAAAGGTCATGCCCCGGCTGACGGATTTGACTTCTGGCTGATCGTCAAAGAGACGAACCGTGCTGTCGTCCAGGCCGTTGGCGTAGCACCAGAGCTGTTCGCCGTTTTTGCCCAGCCATTTGAGCATGTCGTTTCGATCACGCGAGGCCAGATCGCCGATGGTGTGAATGCCCAGCCGCTTCATCATGTCCACGGCGGAATGCCCGGCGTACAGCAGATCTGACACCGGCAGCGGATGCAGCAGCGACCGATAGTTTTCGCGGCTGATGACGGTGGTAGCATCGGGCTTGCGGTAGTCGCTGCCCATCTTGGCAAACACCTTGCAGAAGGAAACGCCCACGGAGATGGTGATGCCGATTTCCTCCCGGACGCGCTTCCGCAGCAAATCGGCTAGCGCCTGCGGTGTCATGTGGAAGAATTCCGGCGCCCCGGTCATGTCCAGGTACGATTCATCAATGGAAGCAGGTTCGACCTGCGATGTGTATTCGCAGTAAATGGCGTTGACGCGGCGCGAAACATCGGCATAAAGCGCACTGCGCGGCGGAACAAAGAGAATGTCAGGACATTTTTGGCGCGCCTGCCAGACGGTGTCCGTCGTTTTGACACCAGCCTTTTTAGCCAGCTCGTTCTTGGCCACCACAATGCCAGAACGTTCCTTCGGGTCGCCAGCGACAGCCATCGGTATGGTCTTCCATTCCGGATGGTCAATGCACTCGCACGAGGCGAAAAAGTTGTTTCCGTCGCAGTGAAAGATCAGTCGGTCAGCCATGATTATCCCTCCCAAAGTCAATCGACAGTCGAACGTTCGTTCTCATCCGATATTATACACGAAGGAAGGGGAATTGAAAAGGCGAACACGCAAAAAATTCTGTATCTTTGGAGGGCTATTCCGGTTTGGCATTGGTGACTTCCAGCAGTCGCAGCACGTCGCCGAAGTACGTCTCAACCTCCTCGTCGGTGAGCTTCATGGCTTCCTGCAACAGCTCCGGAATCTTTCTCGGCCGCACGCGTGCGTAGTATTTCGTGGCGCTGATGTTGGTCTTCCAGTTGCTGAGCTTCATGTTGTTCCAGCGCGAAATGTGCCGGGGGAGGATCGGCTCAAGCACGCTGATGACCTCGTCGAACTTCGCTTCCACGTCCGGCCACTGGAAATGATCCTCCAGAATTTCGGCCACCCGGTTCAGGAATTTTGCCTTCATTTCCGGCACGGCCAGCAAGGCATTGAGCGGTTCATGGCGGAAGCCCTGAATTTTGCCGCTGACGGGTTTGATGTAGTATTCCAGCGGCGTTTTGTCCAGGTTGCGCCAGCAGGCTTCCACGTCAAAGAGCAGATATTTCCATTTGCCGCCCGGCACACGATAAACGCGCACGTTGGTGAAGTCCACATTGCCCAGAATAATCTCGTAGGCGGCGTGGGTGAACAGGCTGTCCACGTCTAGACGATCCGTGACGTATTGCAGGTTTTCCGGGTCGTTCAGGTCGTTCTTTTTGCAGAAGTCGGCCAGTTCCAGCCAGTCTTCATTGTTGCCGTTCTGCGTGAAGCGATCTGTGCCGGTGCGTGCCAGAATGTCAATCTGGTCGATGGCGTCCTCATCCGTTATGCCCTCGTACTGGGCGATGAAGTACTTGTTGATCTTTTCGCGCAGGTTGTAGTGTCCCCAATATTCGCCGTTGATATAGACCTGAATGACCACATGATCCTGATACAGCAGCCCTTCACCCTCCGCCAGCGAGGAAGCCACCACGTCGCGCAGGCGCGTGGCATAGGCATCGGAATTGGCGGCACGCAGCAGAATGGATTTGTAGGAGGTGTAGTCGCGCGTGGGGAAGGGGTTGAACTCAAAGCGCTCATTGCCGTAAGCCTTTCGGGCGTAGAGCGCGATGGACTTTTGAGCATTGACACGGGCGGAGTGGCCGGAACAGGTGAAGGTCCCCATCTGGTTGATCTGGCACACCCCTTCGCCCGTGAAGTACTCAATGTTGATGGGGTATTCCAGTTCCTTGTCGTAGTTGGGAATGTCGCCCGTGCCCTTGACAAGCGCGCCGGTCTTTTTGCTGAACAGGTAGCTTTCGTCCGTGATGAGGGACACAATAGGCGTTTGCGGATCATCATTGATGAAGTAAGTGGCGCTCACGACGGGCGAAGAAACCAGCCCATCCTGAAAAGCCCGAACACGAACCACGGTCGTTTTTGTCACATTCAAACCGTCGGTCGGCATTTCTGGCGATTTTTCGGTGGGCGTGCTGCCATCGGTGGTATAGCGCAGGAGGCTGCCGTCACTGCCGTGCGCTGTGACCAGCACAGTATCCTGATAAAAGCCGCCATTGGTGTCCAGCACGGGAGCCTCTGTCCGCCCTGTGCACAGGACGGTATCATTCTTTTTGCCGCGCGTGTCCGTCTCAAAGAAACCGTAGGTGGCACCGCCGTCCGTCGTGCCGTAGCTGACACAGCCATATTGCTGCGGATACTTCAGCTTTTGCAGCAATGTGCCGCTGTCGTCGGAAAGATAAATGGTTTCGCCGGATGCACTGAGTGCAAACGTGGCGTAAAATGTGCTGTTCTTGCCGACCGTCTCCACCTCTGAACCGGTGCAGTAGACCGTCAGGTAGCTGTCGGCCTTCAGCTTTGTGCCGCTGGGAAACTGGAATTTCGTCATGTTCTTTTTGCTGTCGCTCAGATACCAGCCGCTGAGGTCAACCGTTTTTTTGCCTGTGTTGTGCAGCTCAATCCAGTCGTAAGCGTGGCCGTTTTCGTAGGTGCCGTTGGATGTCATGATTTCGCTGATGATCACATCTGCCAGCGCACTGGTCGGTGCGAGCAGCAACATCACCAACAGCGCTGCAATCAGCTTTTTCCGCATGGGGTTCGCCTCCTGTATGTTTAGAATTTTAAGTGGTTAGTCCTGGATGATGTTTTTATGTTGTCGGGCGGCCTCAATCAGCGCGGCAAACAGCGCCCGATGAGCAGAAAGCCCCGGCTGATTCCACAGCCGCTCCGGATGCCACTGCACCGCCAGACAGAAGGCGCTTCCGCAAAGCTCCACGCCCTCGACCACGCCGTCTTCCGCCCAGGCCGTGGCGGTCAGCTCTTCAGCCAGTGCTTTGACGGCCTGATGATGATGCGAATTGGTCATCAACTGCGTGCGGCCTAGTGTCTGAGCGAGTGCACTGCCTTCAGCGACGCGGACAGCATGGGTGGCGGTTTCCGGTGGTTCTGCCTGCTGGTGGACAATCGCGGAATCGCTGCGCTGGCTCGGCAGATCCTGATACAGTGTACCGCCCAGCGCTACATTCAGTACCTGAATGCCCCGGCAGATGCCCAGCAGCGGTATCTGCCGCTGCACAGCCTCCCGACACAGGGGAAGCTCCCAGCTGTCGCGAATCGGCGTAATCAGGCCGCAGGTCGGCAGCTTTTCCTCGCCATAAAGCGCCGGGTCGATGTCGTCGCCTCCGGCCAGCAGCAAGCCATCCAGCAGCAAAAGGATCTCAGTCACCAGTGCCGGATCTTCCTGCGGCGGTAGAATCAGCGGCAGACCGCCACAATCCGCAACGGCCTGACAGTACATCTGCTTCTGCGAAAACGACAGGCGATCATCCGAAATGCTGGCAGTGATGCCAATCACAGGGCGCATGCACGATTCCTCCTTACAAAACCGGACAAAGTGAAAACCGTTGCCCACTTGAAATGCCTGTCTTTATTTTATGCCGGGGTGCGCCATCTGTCAATGGCGAAGGCGAAAAGAGTCAGGACGAAACGGAATGAAATCACATAGACAATATTAAATAGGTAGCCAGATCGGCAGATCATGCGCTGAATTTACAAAAAAGCTTGCAAAGCGACAAAGTGAATGGTATAATACCAGTTGCAAGCCAGAGATGGCATTCCCGTCAAAATTGAAGGAGGGTCTCACGATGAGCCAGGTACACGTTATTGATCACCCACTGATTCAGCATAAGCTGACAATCATGCGCAAAAAGGAAACTGGTCCGAAGGAATTCCGTGAGCTGCTGGAAGAAATTGCGATGCTGATGGTTTACGAGGTGACTCGTGATCTGCCGACAGAGGAGATTGAGATTGAAACCCCCGTCTGTAAGATGAACTCGAAGGTGCTGGCTGGCAAAAAGCTGGGCATCGTGCCGATCCTGCGTGCCGGTCTGGGCATGGTGGACGGCATTGCCAACCTGATTCCGGCCTGCCGCATCGGCCATATCGGCCTGTATCGCGATCCGCAGACGCTGGAGCCTGTAGAGTAT
>CAZGKQ010000051.1:0-356 GCA_964526125.1 uncultured Faecalibacterium sp. | reverse complement strand
ATCCGGTGGAATACTATTGCAAGCTTCCGGCAGACGCGCCCGAGCGTGAACTGATCGTGCTGGATCCGATGCTGGCTACGGGCGGCAGCGCCGCAGCGGCCATCAGCTTCATCAAGCAGCGCGGTTGCAGCCACATCCGTCTGGTCAACCTGATCGCTGCGCCGGAAGGCATCAAGCGCATGCAGGAGGAGCATCCGGACGTGGATATTTATGTGGCTGGCGTGGATCAGTATCTGAATGATCACGGCTACATTGTGCCGGGTCTGGGCGACGCTGGCGATCGCCTGTTTGGCACCAAGTAATGAAATAATGAATGAAGGGGCTTTTCGGTTTTGCGCCGGGAAGCCTCTTTTCGA
>CAZGKQ010000050.1:0-9195 GCA_964526125.1 uncultured Faecalibacterium sp. | reverse complement strand
TGGCGATGTCGCGATCCTTGGGGGCGACGTCGTTAACGAGCTTTTCACCGATATACAGTTCGCCGTCGGAGATTTCTTCCAGACCGGCGACCATGCGCAGGGTGGTGGACTTACCGCAGCCAGAAGGTCCGACCAGAACGATAAATTCCTTGTCCTTAATGTCGAGATTGAAGTCGCTGACAGCCGTCACGCCGCCGGCGTACACCTTGTAAATGTGCTGCAGGGATACACTTGCCATAATGAATTCCTCCTCACGAATCATCAAAATGAGACACTGGCTGAGAAACGGTCAGCACCATTCCTTGCGGATGGTTCCTCTGGCTGACCCTTTCTGCCACTGTCGATATTATACCTTTTTTTCGCCAAAACGTAAATTGGCCGACTTGCCAATTCTTTTTGCAATTCCTTGTGCAGAATGTATTGCATGGTCTAAAAGCAACGCTTTTTGTAGACACTTTGCCCAAATCTGTCGAGGTACAACATCATGTTTGCGTCTCCCCGGTCGCCTTCTGCACGCGCTGGCCTTCCTTATATTCACCGGGAATGACGGTCAATCCTTCCGGCAGGTTCACCCAGGCGCAATTTTCATCAGTCTGCACGATATTGGCCGGAATTTCTGTGCAGTATCCATCACTGAACCACCAGACGGTTTCGCGCGCCGTCACTGCGGAAAGCGGCAGCGTAGGCACCTGACGATGCTGCTCGACCACAATTTGCACCTCCGCCACACAGCCCGTCGGCAGCGTCAGGCCATCCAGCATGGTCAACAGGACGCCATATGCCCCCTCCTCCTCGGCCGCTGCCACTTCTGTCACTTCTGCATAACCTCGTCCTTCGCCATCCACCAGCACCTGTGCCAGCTGCCCCGGATGGAGCTGCGCTGCTTCCTCTGCTGTGGATGTGGTGATCAGCTGCGGCGTGCCGGTGGCAATCCACAGGACGATGCACCCCTGCTGCACGGGCGCATTTTCCACCAGAGAAAGCTGCTGCACCACGCCTGTCACCGGTGCGCGCAGCACATTCTGCTCCAGCGCTTCCGCAAGCAATGCCGTTTCCACCGCCAACGTCCCCGACAGTGCGGCAGACACGGCGCTTAACTGCAACGGCGCTTCGATGCGCCCCAGTGCCTGTCCCTGCATCACGCGCTCGCCGTTTTTCACATACAATGCCGTCAGGAAGCCGCTGTTTCCGGCGGCAACGGGCGTTTTCCGTGCATAACCCACCACGGCGCTCAGGCGGACGGTGCGCCGAATTTCCCCCAGCGTCACCTCAACGGTTTCTACCGGCAGCGGCTCACGTCGCGCCAGCAGCAGCGCACAAAGCACCACCGTTAGCGTCAGCAAAGCCAACACATACTTCCATTTTTCGCTCATCCTGCGCCTCCTCCCTGTCAGGATGTGCAGGATTTACCGGATTATTCACAGATAACCATTCGCAACTCACAAAGGCCGCCGACATTCATCATGCCGACGGCCTTTGCTTGTATGGAGGATAGGGAGGTTCGGCATCTCCAATCAGGAAATGCCAGGAAAAAGGAGATTGCTTGCGGTGGATGGTGGCTTTCCTCCGCTTGCAAGGTTATCATACCGCCTGAAGATGAAGTCACGATGAATTTCAGGTAAAAAAAACGTGAAAATCGAAAAAAATTGTGCTCCTGCACGAATCATGTCGCACAGGAGCGTTTGAAAAATCAGGAATTGCGAATGGTGCTGCGCAGACGGCGCACATCCGTCACCATCTGCATCATGTAGTTGTCCAGCTGCTGAAGCTGGTTGGCAATGTGCTGCTGGCACTGCTTCTTCTGCCGCTCAATGTCCTCCATGGCTTCGGAGCGGAGGACATTGGCCTCCTTTTCCGCCTGCTGATAGATATTTTCCCGGTGCAGCAACCGGTCAGCTTCCTGCCGGGCAGACTGGTGAATGGCGCGTGCGTTGCTGTTGGCCGCGTCAATGATGCGCTGCGCTTCCTGCTGCGCCCGGGCCGTGGCTTCCGCCTGAACGCCGTCGGCCTGCTTCTGGATGGCGCTGGCCTTCTGCTTTGCGTCGTCCAGAAGGCGGTTGGCTTCGCTGCGTGCTTCACGGGCGGCGTTTTCCGCCTCGCTGCGCGTGCGTGCCGCGTCGTCCATGGCCATCTTCTTCTGGTTGACCGCCTCCTGCTGCGCGTCCGCAAGCAGCTTTTCGCGCTGAGCAAGGAGCGCCTCCGCCTCCGTCAATGCAGACGGCAGACATTCTGCCAGCGCCGTGAGCTGGTTGATCAAGTCTGTGCGGTTAATCAGCGACGTGCGGCCAAAACCCTTTGCGCCTGTCAGCTGCTGCTTCATCTGGTCGATGGCGCTTTCCACCATGTCCAGATTGGCGTGGTTCTGTGTTTCGTTGAGCATGGCGTTTCTCCTCCTTTCCGGAATGGTATTGTTATCGTTTCTTTTGAAAATGCGCCACAACGTCCTCCGCAATGCACGCCGGAACAAACTCCGACACATCCGCGCCAAAGGAGGCGGCCTCGCGCACGGCGGAAGACGAAATGCAGGAATGTTCCGGACGCGTCATGAAAAACACGGTTTCCATGCCCGGCAGCAGATGACTGTTCACCTGCGCCATCGTCAGCTCCGATTCAAAATCGCTCACGGCACGCAGACCACGCACCACAGCCGTCGCCTGTTGCTTTTTCACATAGTCCACCAGCAAGCCGTCCCAGCAGTCCACCGTCACGTTGGGCAGATCAGCCGTCAGCGTCCGCAGCAGCGCCATGCGCTCCTCTACCGGGAAACACCCCTGCTTCTGCGGATTATGCATCACCGCCACAATCAGGTGGTCAAACAAACGTGCAGCGCGGCGGATTACATCTTCGTGCCCCAGCGTCGCCGGATCAAAGCTGCCGGGATAAACCGCGATTTTCTCCATCGTTCACTCCTCCTCCGGGGACATCAGACGGAAAAAGCTGACCCCGGCAATGCCGTAGCGACGGCTGTCATACAAATCAAAGCCATCCGGCGTGCTGGGGAAGGCTTTGGCCTCATGCTCCACCACAATCACCGCATCCCGGCTCAGCAGAGGGCGCAGCGCATCCATCACGCCGCGCAGATCATGCATGGCATAGGGGGGATCCAGAAAAACCAGATCAAATTGTGCTCCGGACTGCCTGAGCCGCGCCACGGCCACTGTCCAGTCCATCAGCAACAGCTGACAGCGATCTTCCATCCGCAGCTTGCGACTGTTTCGCTGCTCCACCTGATGCGCCTGACGATCCTTATCCACCAGCACTGCCGACCGGGCTCCCCGGCTGAGCGCTTCAAACGCCATCGCACCGCTGCCGGAAAACAGATCCAGCACCCGTGCATCCCGAAGCTGGCGTTGCAGGATGTTGAACACATTTTCCCGAACCCTGTCCAGCGTCGGACGTGTATCCTGCCCCTGCGGCGCATCAATCACTGTGCCGCGTGCTGTGCCTCCGATGATGCGCATGTGCTATCCATCCTCCATCAGTTCAGCTGTTCCGGCCCACGCGGCTGAACGCGCGAGCGCTGTTCCTTCTTCGCCTTTTTCTTCGCTTTCTTTTTGCCCAGCGCAATGTTGGCATGCACCATCGCACGCACGCGGACGCCCTGCGTGTAGCCTAGGCCGTAGGCGATCATCGGCACGCAGCACATCAGCGGACTGAGCTGCTCCATCAGCAGCATCGCATCTTTGTTGTCCGCGCCAATGATGCTGACAACAGGCATCAGGCAGGAGCGAATCAGCAGACGGAGGACGGTTTCCGCCGTCAGGCTGGACTGCTGCGAATAAACAGCCAGACCGCCGCCAACATCCGCATTATCCTTGAGCGCCGTGACCCACGAAGGCAGCGCACCGATGGATGTCATCTGCCGCTGCGCCATCAAGGCAAGCGCCGTGGCCGCAATCAGCAGTGGAATGGAACCAAACAGCGCCGTCAGGAACCCCTTCACCGGATGATAGCAGGCGTTGATTTCCGCCTGATTGACCATGCGGCCGGTTTCGCGGCGCTGCCAGGCAATCTCGCCGGCGCTGACCGCTGCCGTGCCGGACACAGAGCCACTCTGGAACATGATGGCCAACATCAGCACAATCAGCGAGCCGTTGAGGGCAATGCGCAGTACCAGACTGTCAAAGCTCAGCACCACGCCGATAAACAGGAACGCCAGTCCCATCATGATCAGATACAGGAAGAACTTCAGTGCGCCGCCGATGCAGGAGGAATCCAGAGGCTTGCCACGGAGGAAGGGCTTGCCTTCCGCCTTGGGCGCGGTGTGCTTTTTCTTTGCTTGAGACATGATTATTCCTCGACTTTCGTTATTTTCATGGCTTTTTTCGGCGAAAATGCTAAAACGCAGCCACGGAGCGCGAAAAGTTTCCTTATTCCTCCATCAACAGCCCATTTACCTTTGGTTCATCAGGGCTTTTCATGCAACCAGACGCGGCGGACACGATCCGTCGCCGCCAGCAGCACCTCATAGCCAATGGTGTCCGACCAGGAACCCAGTTCATCCGGCGTGATCGTCTCCTGCCCGTCGTTTCCCATGAGCGTAACCTCATCACCAGGGCGAACATCCGGAATGTCCGTCACGTCCACCATCATCTGATCCATGCAGATGCGGCCAACCACCCGGGCGCGTCTGCCATGAATCAACACCTGCGCCCTGCTGGAGGCATTGCGGTGATAGCCATCGCCATAGCCACAGGCCACCGTCGCCAGCCGCAGCGTTTCAGGTGCAGTAAAGGTGCAGCCGTAGCTGATCTTCTCCCCCGGCGCGACGGTTTTGACAAACGTGACCTGCGTGCGCCATGTCATGACCGGACGCAGCGGCAGTGTCGTTTCCACCGGCGGATTGCCGTACATGGAGATACCGGCACGAACCATATCCATCGCGGCCTGTGGCAGACGGTGAATCGCGGCGGAATTGGCGCAATGGCGCACAATCCCCTCTGGCAGCAGCTTCAAAAGCTGCTCAAAGCGCGCCAGCTGAGCATGGGTATACGCCATGTCGCTGCCATCCGCATCAGCAAAGTGTGTGAACGCACCTGTGAGCGTCACATGTGGGCACTTTTTCAAAAGCGCCAGAATTTCCCGAATTTCCGTCTCTGTCCGCACGCCAATGCGCCCCATGCCCGTGTCAATTTTCAGGTGCATCAGCGCCTGCTGGCCGCTTTCCACCGCGCAGCGTTCCAGCGTTTCCACCATTTCCACTGTGCACACCGTCAGCGTCAGATGCTGGCGAACACCTTCTGATAATTCCTCCTCCGAGGAAGCGCCAAGCACCAGAATCGGTGCTTCAATACCAGCCTGCCGCAGCACGGTGCCTTCGTCGGTACGCGCCACCGCCAGGGCAGTTGCACCAGCCTCCAGCGCAGCTCTGGCAACTTTCACAATGCCATGACCATACGCATCCGCCTTGACAACCGCCATCAGCCGGGTTTTCTCCGGCAGGGTCGAGATCAGCAGGCGCACATTGTCCCTCAGCGCTGCCAGATCAATCGTCCGAACGGGATACTGCTGCATCACGCAGCTCACCTTCCTTATTTTCAGCCGCGAGGGCGGCAAACTGTTTTTTATTATACCATATTCCGCCGATAAAGAAAAGGGGCAAAACGGGTTTCATCCATTTTGCCTTTTTCTGTGTCATGCGGTGGTTTGCGTCCGTTCACGCCCGTTCCTGCTCATGCTGCTCAATCTGCTCATTCAGCAGATTGACATTGCCACAGCCCATCGTGATTGCCAGATCGCCAGGTTTGAGATGCTCGCGCAGATACGCCTCCGTATCATCAAAGGAGGGCGTCCAGACGGCATTCAGTCCCTTCGCTTTCATGCCTTCCACCAGACGGCCGCTGTCCATGCCGGGATAATCTTCGCGGCGCTCCCGGGCACTGAAGATGTCCATGACCACCGTCACGTCCGCATCCGCCGTGCAGGTCAGGTAATCGTCAAACAGGCTGGTGACACGCGCCAGCGTATGCGGCTGCATCACGGCATAAAGTGTCCCTTTGCACTGTTTCCGTGCAATACCGACAGCGTTGCGCATTTCCGTGGGATTATGCCCGTAATCGTGATACATTTCCGCGCCATTGAGCATTCCCGTCTTTTCAAAGCGACGATGCGCACCGGTGAAGTGCTGCATGCTCTGTGCCGCACGGGGCATATCTGCCCCCAGCACCCACGCCGCCGTCAGTGCCGCCAGCGCGTTTTCCACATTGAACAGGCCGGGAACGCTCAGCTTAACCGTCGCGACGCACTGCCCTTCCACGCAAAGCCGGAAGGCATAGTATCCCCGATCGTCTTCCGTCAGTTTTTCCGGATGCACATCGCATTCCGGCGACAGGCCGAAAGTCAGCTTGCGGCAGGAAAGCTGTTTCATCTGGCGCAGCACGCGTTCATCCGCCCCATTGCCAATGGCCACGCCGTCCTCCGGCAACAGATGCAGGAAGCGACCAAAGGTTTCTTCAATTTCGTCAATATCCCGATAGCAGTCCAGATGATCCGCATCAATATTCAGCACCACCGCCACGGTTGGATGCATGTGCAGGAACGAGCGGTTGAATTCGCACGCCTCGGCCACAAAGGTATCGCTGTGACCAATGCGCGTGGAACCGCCGATGGCATCCAGCTTTCCGCCAATATGCACCGACGGATCAAGGCCGCAATCCACCAGCACTTCCGAGAGCATGGACGTGACGGTTGTCTTGCCATGTGCGCCGCAGATTCCCACGGCCTGCGGATAATGCGCCATTAGCTGTCCCAGCAGTTCGGCGCGTTCCATCGACGGAATGCCCAACCGCACCGTTTCCATCCGCTCTGGATTGGTATCCGCAATCGCGGCCGTATAAACCACCAGCGCTGCACCATGGACATTTTCCGCGCAGTGGCCGATCATCACCGGAATGCCCGAGCGGCGTACATCGTTCATCAGATACCCGTCGCACTGATCGGAGCCTGTCACTTCATAGCCCAGATGCTTCAGCATCTGCGCCAGCCCGGACATGCTGGATCCGCCAATGCCGATCATATGAATCCGTTTCCCGGCAAAATCCTGAATCTGAGGCTGTTTCATCGCTTTTCGACTCCTTTATTTCATCAAAACATCAAACGGCAAACCTCCGACCGCAGCACCGTTTCATTTGCAGGTGCAGTTCACTTCGCGGCGCGATTCCATGGCGGAATACGTTCCGTCGTGCGAATCCGTTTTGCTTTTCCGGCAGTTGCCGCTCCCATTATACTCTAAGTCCCCCCGAATAATCAAGTCATTCAACTTTTTTCTGAAAGAAAATCTTCCATGCGCGTCATTTTTGCATGTTTTGCTTGACATTCAGCACCTTTCCTGTTATTGTTATGAAGGATATTCAATTCATATCCGCATTTTTTTGTGGCTTGACGGCGCATCAGCGCCGCTGAGAAGGAGGATACTGAGCATGACCAAGGCTTTGATTTCCGTCACCGGACAGGACGCAACCGGCATTATCGCTCGCGTGGCCACCAAGCTGGCAGAACTGAACATCAACATCCTTGATATTACGCAAACCATCCTGTCGGGCTGCTTCACGATGATGATGGTCGTCGATCTGGACGGTGCACAGATGGAATTTGCCGCTGTGGACGAGGCCTTTGAGCCGATCCGCCAGGAAATGCACCTGAATATTCACCTGCAACGGATGGATATTTTCGATGCGATGCACCGCATTTAAGGCAGGGAGGATAACAGGATGATTGAAACAGGCGAAATCCTCCAGACAATGGCAATGATTCAGGAGCAGAACTTCGATATCCGCACCATTACGCTGGGCATCAATCTGCTGGATTGCTCCCACCCCTCTGCTGAAGCCTGCGCGCAGCGCGTCTATGACAAGATCTGCCGCGTGGCGAAGGATCTGGTGCGCACGGGCGAAGCCATTGAGCGCGAACTGGGCATTCCGATTGTCAACAAGCGCATTTCCGTCACGCCCATCAGCCTGATCTGTCAGGGCGATCCCCGACCCATCGCCCGGGCGCTGGATCGGGCGGCAAAGGAAATGGGCGTCAACTTTCTGGGCGGCTATTCCGCGCTGATGCATAAAGGCGCAACCCTGGCGGACGAGCGGCTGCTGGAATCCATTCCCGAAGTGCTGGCGACCACGGAGCGTCTCTGCTCCTCCGTAAACGTGGGCAGCACGCGCGCCGGTATCAATATGAATGCCGTGCGCGATATGGGGCAGATTATTAAAAAGACGGCGGCTCTGACGGCGGACACAGATGGACTGGGCTGCGCCAAGCTGGTCGTGTTCTGCAATGCGGTGGAGGACAACCCCTTCATGGCCGGTGCTTTCTGCGGCGTTGGAGAACCGGAATGCGCCATCAACGTGGGCGTTTCCGGCCCCGGCGTGGTCAAGCGTGCGCTGGAAAGCGTCAAGGGAGAACCCTTCGACGTGGTAGCGGAGACGATCAAGAAAACCGCGTTCAAGATCACTCGCGTAGGGCAGCTGGTGGCGCGTGAGGCCTCGCAGCGGCTGAACATTCCCTTCGGCATTGTCGATCTGTCGCTCGCCCCCACCCCGGCCCGTGGCGACTCCGTGGCGCATGTGCTGACGGAGATGGGGCTGGAAATGGCCGGTGCGCCCGGCACGACGGCAGCGCTCGCCCTGCTGAACGATGCCGTCAAAAAAGGCGGCGTGATGGCCTCGAACCACGTCGGCGGCCTGAGCGGCGCTTTCATCCCCGTCAGCGAGGACATCGGCATGATTGAGGCCGCCGCAGCCGGTGCGCTGACACTGGAAAAGCTGGAAGCCATGACCTGCGTCTGCTCCGTCGGTCTGGACATGATCGCCATTCCCGGCGACACCAGCGCTGAAGCCATCTCCGGCATTATTGCCGACGAAGCGGCTATCGGCATGGTCAACAACAAGACCACAGCTGTGCGCGTCATTCCGGCAGTTGGCAAAAAGGCCGGTGACACGGTGGAATTCGGCGGTCTGCTGGGCTATGCCCCGGTGATGCCAGTCAACGGCTGGGATAATTCCGCCTTTGTGGCTCGTGGCGGACGAATTCCGGCTCCGCTACACTCGCTGCGCAACTGATTTTTTCACCCGAAAGGCGTTGTGTCAGAGCAGGAGCATGCTCTGGCACAATTTCTCTTCTTCAACGCTCCCCTTTCATTCCCTTTGGAGGTTTTATGGGCAATTTTGTAGACCATGTAAAGATTACCTGCAAGGCAGG
>CAZGKQ010000049.1:0-9404 GCA_964526125.1 uncultured Faecalibacterium sp. | reverse complement strand
CGCAGCATGGCCAATACGATGGAAACCATTCTCTATATCGGCAAGGACGGCGTGGTGCCCGGCACCATCAAGCAGGCCAGCGACGCGCTGGAAGCCCGTGAGCTGATCAAGTGCGCCGTGCAGCAGGGCTGTCCGCTGACGGCACGCGAAGCCTGCACAGAACTGTGCGCCGCCCTTCAGGCCGAGCCGGTGCAATGCATCGGTCGTCGTTTTGTCCTTTACCGCCCCAGCGAAGAAAATCCGCGCATCGTTCTGGAATAATCCCTTTGGGCAGGATGCTTTGTATGCATGCTGCCCTTTTTACATGAGCAAATTCATGAAACCGCTTGCGTATTTGGGCAACATCGGTTATAATGGAAGCATGAAAGGCAGATTTTCCGGATGCAAGTGGAAATCTGCATCAAAAATTTCAAAGCGCAAAGGAGCGTATTTTTCATGAAAAAGCTTGCTGCCCTGCTTCTTTCCCTGCTGCTGGTTCTCTGCCTGTCCACCGCGCTGGCAGAAGACAGCGGACGCATTCTCGCTGTGGACGCGGCCTGTGTGGGACTTTCCAACATGGACGCGCAGGTGAAAGGCAATGAATCGACCGACCGCGGCTGCATCGGTTTGCAGTCCGCCAAAAATGACGATGGCACCTTCGTCGATGCCTACATGATGTTCGCCGTGAAGGTGGAAACCGCTGGTCTGTATGATGTAACGGTGCGTTACGCCGCCAAGTCCAAGGCTGGCCAGACGCGTTGCGCCGATCTGATTGTCAACGATGGCGAGCGCATTCACCTGCCCATCGTCGGCCAGAGCGACTGGGACGTGTACGCTTCCGCGACCGTGCAGGTCTACCTGATGGCCGGTGACAACACCCTCCTGCTCAAAAACGTGGAAGGCTTTGATAACGAGCAGTACAAGGCCATCAACGTCGATTATCTTGAGTGGAAGCTGGTCACGGCTGCTGCCGATGAAGGCCGCATTCTCGCCGTGGACGCGGACTACGCCAACCTGAACGACATGAATGCACAGGTAAAGGGTGGCGAATCCTCCGACAAGGGTGCGCTGGGTCTTCAGCCGTCCAAGCTGGAAGATGGCACGTTTGCCGATGGTCACATCACCTTCACCGCAGCCGTGAAAACGACTGGCGAGTATGAAATCACCGTGCGTTACGCCGCCAAGTCCAAGGCTGGCCAGACGCGTTGCGCTGACCTGATCGTCAATGACGGCGAGCGCATTCATCTGCCCATCGTCGGCCAGAGCGATTGGGACGTGTACGCCTCCGCAACCATCACCGCAACGCTGAGCGAGGGCATGAACACGCTGGTTCTCACCAACGTCGAAGGCTTTGACAACAACGAAACCAAGGCCATCAACGTCGATTACCTCTCCTGGAAACTCGTGAATGCCGAAACGGCGGAATAATCGCCCCGGCCATCCGACCCTGAATTTTCCGACCACGCAAAAAAGCAGCTCCGGACGATTGAAAAATCCCGGAACTGCTTTTTTTGTGAACCTTTCGCGAAAAAGCAGATGTGCAGACAAATCAGATCTATTCCTGCATCATCAGTGTCTTCCACGCGTCTGTCAGGCGCGTCAGCGACCAGGCTGCATTCGCCGGGCTGGTGGACGGTGCCGTTTGAGCCACAATCCCCGTCTGTGGCTGCAAATAGCGCCGATAGAGCCGTGCGGCCAGTGCGCCGTTGCAGATGACACGCTCAATCGGCGCAACATCCATGATGCGCGAAATTTCCACCGGTACAGCGTTTTTCACCGACGCATCGGATGAGCCGAGAATCTCACACGACGCAATCACATCCCACAAAGCGATGCCATGGCGAAGCAGCAGCGCTTCCTTTTCCGGAATTTCACGCGGCACTTCCTCGCCGAAGACAGAAGCCATCATGCGCCAGAAGCGATTCTGCGGATGGCCGTAGTAAAACGCATTTTCGCGCGATTTGACCGAAGGAAAGCTGCCGAGAATCAGCGTGTGGCATGTTTCGTTCACCACGGGCGGAAATGGGTGGGCAATCCGATTCATGGCGTACCTCCGTGCATGCATGGTTGCTTTCATGATAGCACAGATTCCAGCACAGTGCAACGGCAAATCTGATTTTATACTAATTCACGTCTAAAACATAGCACAGAGCGCAATAGATTTTTTGTCCTGTCAAAGCTGAATGCAGCGAGGCGTACTGGAGGTACGCGCGAGCGGAATGAAGCGAAGACAGGATAAGGTCAGGCTTTTGCCTGACTAGCGCTGTCGGTGCTTGCACCGATGGCGCGTAGCCAGCGCCGGGCTTGTCCCGGTGATGGCCGATATGGAAAAGATATGCGCGAATGCTATGGGTTAGATGAGAATTAGTATTACGCCGCACCGGACACCGTCACCTCCACCGACCAGTTCATTTGTGAATAAAGTGTCGGCCAATCCAGCGCATGCCAGTCTGCCATGGTGCTCATCCGCACTACGGCCTGTCGGGCAAGCCCCAGCGCATCACAGTTCGTGGCCGACAACCGCGCCAGCAGCTGCCGGCATTCGTCGGCCATTTCTTCCGCCAAGGCCTCCGCCGTCAGCGGCATGGAAAGGCAGCGCAACGTCAACTTCACCGTTCCCTGCGGCGCCTGCGTCAGAGTGAGCGCCGTTTCCGCCTGGCTGGAGGTAAGGCGCACCGCTCCCTGCGGCAAAGAAAGCGTGCCGCTGCGCATCTGCCCCATCATCAGCGAAAGCAGTTGCACCTCCTGCGGCGAAAGCAGCGTTGATACCACCCCGTTCTGGTTGACCGGCCAGCCGCCGGAAAGCGTAATCGTCTTCCCTTCCAGCGTCAGGTGCATCAGCACCGGTGACTGGCGCTCACCCATGCGAATCACGTCCGCCAGCCCGGAGGGAATCACCGTTCCCTGCTGGATGCGCGTTTCCATCAACACATCCAGCGTTTTACTCAACCGCGATCCAGTTGAGGGCGAAAGCGCCTCCATGAGCGTAGCAAGCGGCATATCCGTCACGGCGACGGCAGCTTCCAGACGAACATCATGCCGGGCGGAGAGCGTTTCCAGCGCGCCGGGGAAATCAGACGACTGCGCCAGCGCTTGTGTGAAGACCAGCATCCGCATCTGCCCCAATTGCAGCTGCATGGGGGAAGCGGCTTCCAGCGCGGAGAGCGCCGCTTCCAGCGTCTTCCCTGTCCCCTGAACCGTCGCGTAGCCGCCGTCCGACTGGTAGGTGGGAATGCGTGCACAGGCCGTCCAGCCTTCCTCCGTCCTGTCAACGCCCAGCACAACGGCGAAGGAGCGCTCCTCTGCCGGAAGCGCCGTACAGCCTGTGCAGCCCGTAAAAAACAGGCAGAGCAACAGCACCAGCCATCGTTTCATGACGTTTTCCTCCTGTAAACGGCAATCGGCAGACAGAGAATCGTCAGCAGCCCGAATGGCAGCAGCAGCCATGCACCGATTGTTTCCAGCACGCGCCACAATTTTTCCGGCGGCATGGCCTGTGTCGCAGTCAATAAAGCCAGCACCACATAAGGCAGCCATCGTGGTGCCTGACCCACCGGTGCGCAGAAGTAATCCGTCGCAAGCTGCGCCGCACCGCCGATGGACAGAAACATCAGCAGCATCAACAGGCATTGCGCCAGCGTCCGCACGGCTGAAGAAGCGTAGCGCGTGGGCAGCAGCAGACAGTCCGCCAGCGCCTGAAAGCGGATCAACAACTCATGCGGATTGGTCAGGCAGACAAACAGCAGCGTCGCCGCAACAGCCAGCAGCACGGGACACACGCCCCTGACGCGTTGCATTTTTTCCGCCGGAGGCAGCGTCAGCAGCAGCACCAGCGGCCATGCCATGCTCATGCCCACCCGGAGCGCCGACAGCACCGCCGCCTGACCATCCCCCAGCGGCGGAAACAGGCAGTCCACACGCACGCTGGAAAGCCCCAGCAATCCAATCAGCAGCGCCGCACCCAGCATCACCCGGCGCAGCAGATAAACGCCACGCGCCAGCCCTTCCCGGTTCAGGCAGGTAAGCAGCACAGCCCCGGTGAGCAGCGCCAGCGTAAACTGCGTCCCCCGGGTTCCAACGCCTTCGGTGAACAGCGTAATCAGCGCCGTCATGGAGGCCACGCCATCCAGCAACGTCAACGCCCCCAGCAGCAGCGACAGCCACCATCCGCCCACGCGCCCAAGGCAGCTTCGCACGAGGGAATCCAGCGCAGTCGTTTCCGTCAGGCGCATCGCCAGCACCAACAGCCCGTACACGACCATTCCCGGCAACAGGCAAAGTGGAATCAACCACCATGCGGCACTGCCGGACAGCGGCACAAGCCGGGTCAGCGCCGTGCGCAGGATGGACACGATGCAGATAAGCTGCACCAACGCCATCCGAGCGCGTGCCTCCCCCAGCAGACGAACGCGCAATCGGCTCTGCGGCGAGTGAACCTGCATCCCCTTCATCGCTTTCTCCTGTCCCAGCGACGCATTCGCCCCTGCGCACGCTGCTGATTTTCGGCGCTCCCCAGCCAGGTTCGCCAGCGTTGCCACCAGATCGGCCAACGCGTCAGTTCGTCCGGATTATGGGGACGCAGGGGTGCAGCCGGAGCGGCCAGCGGCGATCCAAGGCTCGTCAACGAACACAGTCGTACCGTTCCAGCAGCCATAAAAAGCACCATGCCATACACGCCAAACACACAACCAGCCGCCAGCAACAGCAGCTGCCCGATGCGCACGGCCAGCCCCAGCGAATAGTCCGGCACGGCATAGCTGCCAAGGCTCGATACCGCCACGACAATCAGCAGCAGCGGATGCACCAGCCTTGCATCCACCGCCGCCTGTCCCAGTACAAGGCCGCTGACCGTCCCCAGTGTCGAACCGACGATGGACGGAACCCGTGTGGACGCTTCGCCAATGAGGTTGAACATGATGAGCATCAGCAGCGTTTCCGCCGGGATGGAAAAAGGCACGGCAGCCTGACTTTCCAGCACAGCCGTCAGGAGCGTAACAGGCAGTGCCTCCGGGTGAAAAGTCACAAAAGCCGCAAAAAGTCCCGGCAGCATCAACGCTGCCAGCAGCCCCAGAAAGCGCAGCAACCGCATGAACGTGCCATACTGCCAGCGCGCAGCCGTATCATCCGGCGTATGGAGCAGGTGCAGGATGCTCTCCGGCATCACCAGTACCTGACACGACCCTTCCAGTACCAGCACAATTTGCCCTTCCAGCAGCATGGATGCGGCGCGATCCGGCCGCTCCGTCAGGATGCACTGCGGAATCAGGGAAAACGGACGATCTTCCAGCAATTGCGCCAGCGCACCAATAGACAGCACATGATCCACGTTAATGCCATCCAGACGCGCCTTTAAGCGGCTGAGGTTGCTCCTGTCCACCACGCCATCCAGATACATCACGCACAGGCTGGTTGGATAGCGATCGCCAATGGTGCGCATCTCCCCGATCAACTCCGGCGTGGGCAGAATCCGGCGCAGCAACGTGATGCAATCCCGGATGGATTCGTTGAACCCCTGATGTGGTCCCATCACCACGCTTTCCGTCAAAGGCGGCGAAATGCCCCGGCGGACAAACGAGCGCACATCAAACCCCAGCGCACACGCCATGCCATCCACAAACACCACGGCACGGCCATTCATCATCTGCTGCACTGCATCTTCAATCGTCTCCGTCTGCGCCACGTCACAGTTAAAAACCGCTGCATGAACCGCCTTCGTCAGTGGCGCATCCGGGCAGGTATCGCGCAGGCGCACCAGTGGAGACAGCACAAAATCCTGAAGGGCATCGGTGGAGACAATGCCTTCCACATAATACAGCGAAGCGTCGCGGCAGAAGGTGCGGAAATGGCGCACATGCATATCCGGATTAATTGGACGGTGGAGCGCTGTTTCCATCGCCGCCCGATTCCGGTGCAGCGAGGTGGTGATATGCTCAGTCATGGCGGCTTCCTCCCTGGTAATGAAAATCAGCATCAAGCCAAAGAAGGCTGCGCCCGTTTTCTGCGCGGCGCAGCCTCCCCCGGGGCGTCAATCCCTGCTTACCAGCGGCACTTGTAGGAGGAGCATTCGCTCTCATCCGCCTTGCCGGTGCAGCAGCAGTTCTTCGGCTTGATCTGCACGTCCATCAGGCCACACACACCGCTGTCCTCATGATGCTGGCAGCTTTCCACGGAGCAATGAATGCACTGATTCTTCTTCTCCATGTTTCCTGACCTCCCTGAAAATTTGTCGCCTGTCTGCCAGGCGCAACACTCATTCTGCCCAACTTTCCGCTTCTGATTCAGGAAAAGTGCTTTGGTGTTTTTTGCAAAAAACAAAACGGAGAGCCTTTTTTCTGCTCCCCGTTTTTGACTTTTTAGCGTGCCAGCGGCACGGTCAGCACGTCTTCCAGCTCGTATGGATGGCCATAAATCTCCACAGAAATCGGATCGCCTGACAGCAGCGTCAGCGTGACACCCTTGGCCTTCACGCGCACCTCAATCATGCGCTCGCGGTAATTAAACTTGTAGCTGTAGCCATTCCAGCAATCCGGCAGGAACGGGCTGAACTTCAGCTGCCCCAGCGTGCGCATGCCGGCAAACCCCTTGGCAATCGCCAGCCACGAGCCGGACATGCTGGTAATATGCAAGCCATCCTTCGTGTCGCGGTTGATGTCATCCAGATCGTAGCGTGCCGTGCGCTTGTACATGGCCACTGCCTGATCCTTTTCGCCCAGCTGCGCGGCAAAAATGGCATGAATGCTGGGGGACAATCCCGATTCATGCAGCGTCAGGGGCGCATAGAAATCGTAATTGCGGCGGATGGTCTCCGTATCGTAAACGTGATTGAGCATGAACAGCCCCATCATCACGTCCGGCTGCTTGATGTAGCCGGAGCGAAGAATGCGATCCCACGACCAGTTCATGAACAGTGGACGCTCCTGCGGCGGAATTTCCGACACCGGACGCAGTTCCTTGTCCAGGAATGCGTCATGCTGCGGAAAAATGCCCAGCCCCCGGTCATCGGGATAATACATGTTGGCCGCAATGTCACGCATGTGAGCCAGCTCCTCCGGCGTCACCTTCAGCGCTTTGAGCTGCGACGGTTCCAGACGGGTGCATGTCTGCGTGAAATATTCCAGACACCAGGCGGCCATGCGGTTGGTGTACCAGTTGTTGTTGACGTTGTTTTCGTATTCGTTCGGCCCCGTCACGCCATGAATCATGTATTTTTGCGTGCGCTGGTTGAAATGGACACGCCCCACCCAGAACCGGGCGACTTCCGCCATGACCTCCACACCCTCGTGCAGCAGATATGATTCATCGCCGGTATACATGGTATATTCGAAAATGGCGTGGACGATGGCCGCATTGCGATGAATGCCCTCAAAAGCGACTTCCCACTCATTGTGGCACTCTGCGCCATTGATGGTGGACACGGGGTACAAAGCGCCGGGCATGCCCAGTTTTTCCGCATTCTTCCGTGCTGCGTCCAGATGATGATAGCGGTACAGCAGCAGCTGCCGCGCCACGGATGCGCCGCTGATCGCCAGGAAGACCGGCAGACAGTACGCTTCCGTATCCCAGTATGTTCCGCCGCCAAAGCGTTCGCCCGTGTAGCCCTTGGGGCCGATGTTCAGGCGCGCGTCGCTGCCGGTGTAGGTGCTCATCAGATGGAAGAGGTTGAAACGGATGCCCTGCTGGGCGCTGTCGTCCCCTTCAATCTGCACATCGGCCATGTTCCAGCGCGTGCGCCATGCGGCCTCGTGCGCCGCGCGGCACTTGTCCCAACCTGCCTCGCGCGCCACCTCTGCCGCCTTCATGGCAAGTTCGGTCAGCGCATCCTTCTCGTGGTCGCGGCTGGTATACACCGTCACATACTTTTCCAGGCGAACCGTTGTCCCGGACTTCACCTGTCCGGCGTAGAGCGCCGCGCTGTAACCGGCTCGAGAGGCCATATCAATATAGTCCAGCCCCTCCACACGGTTCGCCATCACAGCGGCCACCGTGAAGCGCTGTACCCCATAGGG
Source organism: uncultured Faecalibacterium sp. (assembly GCA_964526125.1). Taxonomy (GTDB): domain Bacteria; phylum Bacillota; class Clostridia; order Christensenellales; family Aristaeellaceae; genus UBA11524. The sequence continues at coordinate 1,419 of CAZGKQ010000049.1, read as the reverse complement.
ATTGGGCTTCGTCTGCACCAGCACGCTGCCCTTTTCATCCCAGCCTTCGCCGTCAATCATGCTCCAGAAGGTCTGGTCGTAGTTAGCATCCATGTTGCGCACATTGCCGTCCAGATAGGGGGTAAGCTCCATCTTGCAGTCAAACGAAGGTGTCACCTCATAACGGATGCACAGCAGCTCTCGCGTCGCCATGGACACAAAGCGCCAGGTGTCCAGCGTCAGACTGCCCTTGTCCATATCCACACAGGCGTGGCGATACAGCACCGCTGTGCGCATATCCACCTCGCGCTCATACTCCCAGACCGTGGCGCGGCTCAAATCAAGCGGATGCTGGTCGATCATCACATGCACGCCGATCAGATTCACAGTATTGATGACCTTGGCGTAATACTCCGGGTAGCCTTTTTTCCACCAGCCGACGCGCGTTTTATCCGGATACCACACGCCGCCCAGATACGTCCCCTGAAATGTATCACCGGAATAATCTTCCTCGAAGTTGCCGCGCAGCCCCATATACCCATTGGCCAGGGACATCAGCGATTCCGCGAAACGATGCGTATCGGCCTGCCAGCCGCGTTCGACCACCTTCCAGGGATGTACGGGAAAGCTCATTGCACTCAACCTCCATCAGACAGACGGGTAACAGGATCCCGTCGGTTTGCTTTTTGCCTTTCTACAATAATGCTTTTTACCGTTTTTGTCAAGCGTCCCCTGTTTTTGCGTCGCCTGTGCCCGGGCTGCCAAAAAGCCACCAGATTTCGCAAAATCTACGGTTTTTTCGCCGTTCAGGAAGCTTTGTGGGCTGTTTTTCCGTCTTTTTCTGCTCTTTTCCCGAACATTTTCGGTGAAAAAAGCAATTTTCCTTGTCTGCACAGGCTTGACAAATTGCCTTTGCTCCGCTATACTATCTTGCGTCAGCAGGGCGCTGTGAGATGAATTTCATTCGTTCTCGCAGTGCCCTTTTCCCTTTCGTCCACGCTGTTCAGCCTTTTTTCGCTGCCGTGGACATCATGCCTGGCACTTTTACACCGGTCTGACAGTCTTTATCAGGCCATAACGAGGAGGAATCTCGAATGCCCCATATGGAAGAACTGTTCGGCAGCAGCGTTTTTAATGACGACGTGATGCGGAAGCGTCTGCCCAAGGACGTTTACAAGGCGCTGCACAAAACCATCTCCGACGGAACGCCTCTTGACCCTCAGGTTGCCAGCGTGGTCGCCAACGCCATGAAGGACTGGGCGGTGGAGCGTGGCGTAACCCATTATACGCATTGGTTCCAGCCTCTGACCGGCATTACCGCCGAAAAGCACGACAGTTTTATTACCCCCCGGAGCGACGGCCACGTCATTCTGGAATTCAACGGCAAGGAGCTTGTGCGCGGCGAACCGGATGCGTCCTCCTTCCCTTCCGGTGGCCTGC
>CAZGKQ010000048.1:0-9513 GCA_964526125.1 uncultured Faecalibacterium sp. | reverse complement strand
TGGCCTCGTCCAGAATCAGCGCAGGCGGATCAGCCACGGCGGCACGGGCAATGGAGAGCAGCTGGCGCTGTCCCTGCGACAGGTTCGCACCGTCGCCCGTGAGCATCGTGTTGTAGCCATCGGGCAGCTTGCGGATGAAGTCGTCCGCATTGGCCAGCTTCGCCGCATTGATGCATTCCTCATCCGTCGCATCCAGGCGGCCGTAGCGGATGTTGTCCAGCACCGTGCCGGTGAACAGGTGGGTGTCCTGCAGCACCACGCCCAGCGAGCGGCGCAGATCAGCCTTGCGAATCTTGTTGATGTTGATGTCGTCATAGCGGATCTTGCCGTCCTGAATGTCATAGAAGCGGTTAATCAGGTTGGTGATGGTCGTCTTACCGGCGCCCGTGCCGCCAACGAAGGCAATCTTCTGCCCCGGCATGGCGTACATGCTGATGTTGTGCAGCACCATCTTTTCCGGCGTGTAGCCAAAGTCCACATCGTCGAAAGTCACGCCACCGGTGAGCTTGCGGTAGCTGACCGTGCCATCCGCCGCATGCGGATGCTTCCACGCCCACAGACCCGTGCGCTCCTGCGTTTCCGTCAACGAACCGTCGGGCAGTTCCTGCGCGTTGACCAGCTCCACATAGCCTTCATCCGCTTCCGGCTGGGCATCCAGCAGCTCAAACACGCGCTGCGCACCAGCCAGCGCCATGATGATGGAGTTCATCTGCTGAGTGATCTGGGAAATCGGCTGGGTGAAGTTACGGTTGAGCGTCAGGAAGGAGACGAGACGGCCAGTGGACATCATCGCGCCCTGCGTGGCAATGGCCAGCGCCGAACCCACCATCGCACAAATCACATAGGAGATGTGACCCAGATTGTTGTTGATTGGCCCCATCGTATTCGCCCAGCGGTTCGCCTCGTGGGCGGAATAGCGCAGCTGCTCGTTAAGCGCCTTGAATTCCTCCAGCGCTTTCTCCTCATGGCAGAAGACCTTGACGACCTTCTGACCCGTCATCATTTCCTCAATATAACCGTTGACGCGGCCAAGGTTCTCCTGCTGCGCCACGAAATGCTTGCCGGAAAGCGAGGCCAGCTTCGTCGAGGCCAGCATTTGGAAGCACAGCAGCACAATGGCCAGACCGGTCATGACCAGCGAGTTCTGAATCATGGCGATGAACACCATCGTCACGGAAATGACGCTGTTCATGATTTCCGGAATGCTCTGGCTGATGAGCTGACGCAGCGTGTCCACGTCGTTGGTGTAGATAGACATGATGTCGCCATGGGAATGCGTGTCAAAGTAAGAAATCGGCAGCGACTCCATGTGCGTGAACAGGTCGGTACGGATGCGCAACATCGTCCCCTGCCCCACATAGACCATCAGGCGCTGGCGAATGTAGCTGGCCGCAATGCCGCAGCACAGGGTGAGCGCCAGCGGCACCATGGCCGCGCCCAGATCCGCCATCGTCTTCGTGCCGTCGAGCATCCCGGCGATGTAAACGTCAATCAGGTCGCTGGTGAAGGTCGTGCCACGCACCGTCGCAAAGGAGGTCACGACAATGCAGCAGATGACCGCAACAAAATGCCAGAGATACTGCTGGAACACAATTTTCATCAGGCGCTTCAGGATATGCCACTGTCCTTTCATGGACATCCGGGGCATCGGTGCGCCTCTGCGGCGAGGTCCTCCCATCATTGTTCGTCGCCTCCCTTCTGGTGGTCGGGGCTGTCGAAGTCGCCGCCGCCCGAAGTCTGCGTTTCGTAGATTTCGCGGTACAGCTCCGACTTTTTCAGCAGGTTTTCATGGGTGTCAAAGGCTTCCACGCGGCCATTTTCCATGACGATAATGCGATCCGCATCCTGCACGGAGGCCACGCGCTGGGCAATGATGATCTTCGTCGTGCCGGGAATGCGCTGAGCAAAAGCGCGGCGAATCTTCGCGTCGGTCGCCGTGTCCACCGCGGAGGTGGAGTCGTCCAGAATCAGCACGCGCGGCTTTTTCAGCAGGGCGCGCGCAATGCACAGGCGTTGCTTCTGGCCGCCGGAGACGTTCGTGCCGCCCTGCTCGATGTGCGTGTCATAGCCGTCCGGCAAGCGGTCAATGAATTCATCGGCACAGGCCTGAGCGCAAACTTCTTTGCATTCTTCCAGCGTCGCGTTCTCATTGCCCCAGCGCAGGTTGTCCAGAATCGAGCCGGAGAACAGCACGTTCTTCTGCAACACCACGGCCACCTGATTGCGCAGCGCTTCCATGTCGTAGTTGCGCACATCTTCGCCGCCCACGCGCACAGAACCTTCCGTCACGTCGTAGAGTCGGGAAATCAGGCTGACCAGTGTGGACTTGCCGCAGCCCGTGCCGCCAATCACGCCAATGGTCTCGCCGGAGCGGATGTGCAGATTCACGTCCTGCAAGATCGGATCGCCATGGCCGTCCGCATGATATTTGAACATCACGTTGTCAAAATCAATGCTGCCGTCGCGCACCGTTTCCAGCGGATTTTCCGGATTTTTCAGCGACGATTCTTCGCTGAGCACCTCCACAATGCGCCTGGCGGAGGCGGTGGACATGGTGAGCATCACGAAAATCATCGAGAGCATCATCAGGCTGGACAGCACGTTCATCACATAGGTAAACAGCGCCGACAGATCGCCCACCGCCAGTGAGCCGCCCGTCACCATCGACGCGCCCAGCCAGCTCAGCCCCAGAATACAGCCATACACCGTAATCATCATGGCCGGGCTGTTCAGGGCAATAATGTTTTCCGCCTTCACAAACATGCGGTAGACATTCGTGGCGGCTTTGCCAAACTTTTTGTTCTCATAGTCCTCGCGCACAAAGGCTTTTACCACGCGGATGGCGCTCACGTTTTCCTGCACCGAGGCGTTCAGGTCATCATATTTGCGGAATACCTGGTCAAACAGGTGCGTCGCCTGTTTGATAATCAGCATCAGCACCGTGCCCAGCGCCACCACGGCCACCAGGAAAATCATGGCCAGCTTCCAGCTTTTCAGGAAGCACGCGCACATGGAGAAAATCAGCGTCAGCGGCGCACGCACGGCGATACGCGTAATCATCTGGAAAGCGTTCTGCACGTTCGTCACGTCGGTGGTCATGCGCGTGACCAGACCAGCGGTGGAAAATTTGTCAATATTGGAGAAGGAATACCGCTGGATGCTTTCATACATCGCATCGCGCAGATTGGCCGCAAAACCGGTCGATGCATGGGAAGCCGTGTGGGCGCAGACCGTGCCGAACACGAGGGACAGCATGGCCATCCCCAGCATCAGCAGACCATAGCGATAAACCGCCGCCTGGTCGCCACCCTGAATGCCCTGATTGATCAGCTCCGCCATCGCCATTGGAATCAGCACTTCCATCAGCACCTCAAGCGCGGCGAAAACCGGCGTGAGGATGGCAGAGCGTTTGTACTGCTTGACTTGCGCAGCCAGTGTTTTCAGCATGAAATCATTCCTTTCTTTTTGCATTTTCGTGCATTTTTCTGCATTTTCATCCTTCGCGACCGTCCGATGTGCCCTTCGTTGGACGCGGCGGAATCAGCATCGGATTCGGTGCATCTTCCGCATCCTCCTGAATCGTCGCGTAGACCTTTTCCAGGCAGATGCGGAAAACCTCGCGTTCCTCATCGCTCAGAATAGCCACCCATCGCGCTTCGGACTTCACAATATCCTCGTGGCACGCCTGACGCATGGCTATTCCTGCTTCAGTCAGCTGCACATGCTTCACGCGCCGATCCTGCGCATCCGTATAGCCTCTGACCAGTCCTTTCTTTTCCATGCGCGCCACCAGCCCTGCAATGGTGGACTGGGCGCAGGAAAAGAGACCTTCCAGCTCCTTGAGCGTCCAGGTGTATTCCGGCGCATCGTAGAGGCAGAACAGCAGATGGCTCTGCTGCATCGTCAGGTGATGCGCCAGCATATCGCGATCCGCTTCCCGAGCCATCGCATTGCTGATGCGCCGGATGTACCAGCCAAAGCCAATTACCTTTTCCGGCATGGGACTCCTCCTTCTGAATGAAATGCGAAATGCATTATAGCAGATCAATCGCATGGTGTCAATAGCATGCGATTGTTTTTCACACTTCTATCACATTTTGCTTTGCTGACGATTTTTCTACCATTTTTACCTGTTAAAATGCATCCATTTTTGAGCCATTCCGTGCATTTTTGTGCACAAAACGTGTTTTTTTCCCGTTCCTGCTGTCTTGACTGCGCCATTTTTTCCCGGTATAATGGAATCAAACCTGTATGGAGGTGTGACAAAATGACTGGTTTTCTCTGGGTTCTTGTTTTGCTGATTGCGTTAGTGCTCAACATTTACCTTGCCCATCTGGCCGCCGGCATTACCATGGATAAGGGGTATGATGAAGGAACCAAATGGTTTTTGATCTGCCTGTTCTGTGGGTTTTTTGGCTACATGCTGGTCATTGCGCTGCCCGACCTGGAGCTTCGCGCCAGACTCGATAAGCTTCCTTCTAGCCACACACCATTCTACGCTCCGACAAACGATGCCCCGACCACCGAGGTTTCTACCCCCGTCGTTCCCATCAGCACCAATATTTCCGGCAGTTGGAGATGCCGGTCGTGCGGTTGCCAGAATCCGTCCGGTGCTATGTTCTGCAAGGATTGCGGTGAATACAAGTAAGTACACTGCCATATAAAACGCCCTTCGCGCATGAACGTCCTGTTTCATGCACGAAGGGTTGATTTTGTTTTGTTACGCTGCGGCTTTTGCCATCCCCATCCGCTTTTTGAGCCTGCCAATGCAGGAGAAATAGCACGGGAAGAGGAATGCATCCGCCAGCAGCCACGCCGCCGGATTGGCAAAACAGGCCGCATCAAAGCCAAACAGGGGCACCAGCAGCACGGCCACCGCCGCGCGCCCGACCAGCTCCATCAGACCGGCAATCATGGCAATCATCGTATAGCCCAGCCCCTGAATGGAGAAGCGCACGATGTTGACAAACAACAGTGGAATATACAGCGCACTGTTGACCAGCAGGAACTGCTGCGCCATATTGAGCACCGTCTCACGGTTTCCGCTTTCCGAATTGATGAACAGCCCCACCAGCGGCTTGCCGAAGAAGCAGATGGCGATAAAGGCCAGCACGCAGTAAGCGCAGCCAATGATGCTCGCCGCCTTCAGACCCTGATTGACGCGATCCACCTTGCGCGCGCCCACATTCTGTCCGGCGAAGGTCGCCATCGTAGCCGCCAGCGCATCAAACACGCAGCAGAAGAACATGCTCAGCTTGCCACCGGCTGTGACGGCCGCGACCGCCAGCGTGCCGATGCCATTCACGGCATATGTCACCGTCAGCGAGCCAATGGCCGTGATGGAATACTGCAAACCGAACGGGATGCCCATCGTCAGCAGTCTCCGGACGAACGGTGCGCGGATGCGCCTGTCCTCCGGCTGCATTTTCAGTGCCGGGAAGCGTTTGCGAATCACCAGCAGACACCATACGCCGCTGACCAGCTGGCTGATCACCGTCGCCCAGGCCGCGCCTTCCACGCCCATGTGGAAGCCCAGAATGAACAGGTAGTCCAGCACAATGTTGAGCAGCGCCGCAATGCTGATGGCCACCACCGGCGTTTTGCTGTCGCCCAGAGAGCGCATCACGCCACCGCACATGTTGTACAGCACCGTGATCGGAATGGCGAAAAACACCGGCTGAATGTAAGCCACGGACATGTGGATGATGTCCTCCGGCGTTTGCAGCAGACGCAGCAGCTGCGGCGAGAAAAAGCCGGTCAGCAGCCCCATCAGCACCGAAATCACCGCGCACAGATACACCGAATGCATCACATAGCGGCGCATTTCCATTTCATCCTTCGCACCGAACGCCTGTGCAATCGGGATGGCAAAGCCGGAGCAGATGCCCGTGCAGAAGCCGTTGATGAGAAAGTTCAGCGAGCCGGTATCGCCCACCGCGGCCAGTGCTTCCGTGCCCAGCACGCCACCGACCACCATCGTATCCATAAAGCTGTACATCTGCTGGAACAGAAGGCCGCCCAGCAGCGGCAGCGAAAACGAGAGAATCAATTTCATGGGCGAACCCTGCGTCATATCGCGGGTTGTGCTTTTCTGCGCCATGTCTGTTATCCTTTCCTGCGGAAAAAAGTCGTCGTTCAACAAAGAACGCCTATTTATAGCACGTTTTGTGCTGCTTTTCAAGAGGGTTACGAACTTTTTTTGCGTCCGAAAAAGCGACCTCCCCTGCCGTCGCAGAAGAGGTCGTTTCCGGTCGTTATTGTTCCTTTTCGTATGCCTGACGCAGTGCCAGCATCTGCGCGGTGACATTTTCCTTCCACGGCATCATGCTTTCCAGCTTTTCGCACGGAAACGCCTGACATGCGCCGCAGAACCGTGCCCCATGCGCCTTTGCACAGGCATGAATCCGGCACCGGCCGGACTGCGCCCATTCCGGCACGCGCCCATCTGCCTCCAGACAGCCGGGACATTGACCATCCAGCCGCTTTTGGCAGCCATCGCAGCATTCGCCACAGGCGGTGATTCTCTCCCAGTTCATATACAGCCTTCCTTTCAGATCACCAGACCGCCGTTCACGCCCAGCACCTGTCCGGTAATGAAGGAGGCTTTTTCGCTGGCCAGGAAGAGAATTGCTTCCGCGCATTCATCTGCTTCGCCGATGCGCCCCAGCGGCGTTTCCTCCGCCAGCGCTTCCAAATCTGCTTCGCTCAGCGCCGCATTCATCGGCGTGCGAATCACCCCCGGCGTAACGCAGTTGACGCGGATGCCGCTGGGCGCCACTTCCTTCGCCGTGGCCTTCGTCAAACCGATGATGGCCGCCTTCGTGGCGGAGTAGGCCGCCTCGCAGCTCGCACCGACTTCGCCCCACATGCTACTGACGTTGACAATCGCGCCGCATCCCCGGGAAATCATCCCCGGCAGCACTTCCCGTTGCAGGTGGAACACGCCGTCCACATTGACGGCAAACAGCCGATGCCATTGGTCATCGGTCAAATCGGTCAGCAGCCCCCGATGTGCGATTCCGGCGCAGTTCACCAGCACGTCGATGTGCTTGTCCAGCTTCAGGATGTCCTGAACCGTCTGCTTCACCTGTCCTTCGTCCGCCACATCGCAGACGCGGCAGGCCACGTCCAGCCCCTGCGCACGCATCTCCGCCGTCAGGGCGCGTGCCTTCTCCGCCTGATGGCAGCACAGCAGCTCCACCGCGTAGCCGTTCCGGGCAAACAGGCGCACGCACGCTTCGCCAATGCCGCTGCTGCCGCCGCTGATGAGTGCAATCCGCCGCATGGCTTATGCATCTCCCATCGTGCGGATGGTTTCGTCCAGCAGCGCGCGGAAAGTGCCCTTCACCCGTGCCGCCGTGTCAATGACCTCCTGCTCGTCCAGCGGCTGGTCGATGATTCCGGCAGCCATGTTCGTGATGCAGCTCACGCCCAGCACGCGGATACCGCAATGACGCGCCACAATCGTCTCCGGCACGGTGGACATGCCCACCGCGTCCGCGCCCAGAATGCGTGCCATGCGCACCTCTGCCGGGGTTTCGTAGGTCGGGCCGTTCATCCACATGTACACGCCCTCTTGCAGGTCAACGCCCAGCTTTTCCGCCGCCTGACGGCATTTTGCCATCAGTTCCACATCATAGGCATGCGTCATATCCGGGAAACGCACGCCGAATTCCGCCAGATTCGCCCCCGTCAGCGGATTATGGCCGGACATGTTGATGAAGTCGGTAATCATCATCAGGCATCCCTGCCCAAAGTCCGTGTTGACGCCGCCAGCAGCGTTCGTCACCAGCAGCGTCTTCACGCCCAGCAGCGACATCACGCGCACGGGCATGGTCACGTCCTTCAGGTCGTAGCCCTCATAATAGTGGAAGCGCCCCTGCATCATGCACACGCGCTTTCCGTGCAGCGTGCCCGTCCACCAGCGTCCGGCATGTCCCGGCGCGGTCGACACCGGAAAGCCCGGAATGTCCTTATATTCGATATACTTCGCATCTTCCAGCGCATCCACATAATCGCCCAGACCAGAGCCGAGAATCACGCCGATTTCGGCCTCGCCCACCGCCTCGCGGATGGCCTGTGCCGCCTGATGCAGCTTGTTCATGTAATTTTCCATTCTGTTATTCTCCTTTCATCCTTTATGCCGTACCTGTCAGAGCTGCTGCGCGAAAGAGGTTGCGCCGAAGCGATCCGGCAGCCCCAGCCATTCTGCGCAGGTAGCCGCGATGTCCGCATACGTCGTGCGAACGCCCAGATCCACCAGTTTCGTCATCTTCTTGTGATACACCATCAGCGGAATATGCTCCCGGGTATGATCCGTACCGTGGAAGGTCGGGTCGCAGCCATGATCCGCCGTGACAATCAGCAGATCGTCCTCGCCCAGCAGCGAAATGATCTCCGGCAGCTTGCCATCGAAGTATTCCAGCGCCGCTGCGAAGCCCTGCGGATCCCGGCGATGGCCATAGAGCATGTCCGTATCCACCAGATTGGTGAAGCACAATCCGTCAAAAGGCTGGCGCATATAATCCAGCCACGCCTCGATACAGGCCGGGTTTCCGGCGGCATGGTTGGAGCCGGTCAGGCCGCGCAGGGCGAAAATATCCTCAATTTTGCCCACGCCGTAGGACTGCATACCGGCTTCCTTCACCGCATCCAGCAGCGTGCGGCCAAAGGGCGGAACCGCATAGTCGCGGCGGCCACTGGTACGCTTAAACGCTCCGGCCTTTTCTCCCACGAACGGACGGGCAATCACGCGCCCCACGCACAGATCTCCGGTCAGCATCTCCCGGGCAATGCGGCACATTTCGTACAGCTCCGGCAAGGGGAAAATCGCCTCGTTGCAGGCAATCTGGAACACGCTGTCCGCAGAGGTGTAGACAATGGGCGATTTTGTACGCAGATGCTCTTCACCCAGCTCGTCCAGAATGGCCGTTCCGGAAGCCGGTTTGTTGCCAATCACCTTGTGGCCGATGCGCTGCTCAAACGCTGTCAGGAATTCCTGCGGAAAGCCGTTGGGGAAGGTCGGGAACGGCTTGTCCAGCGTCACGCCGCTGATTTCCCAGTGACCGGTCGTCGTGTCCTTGCCTTTGCTCGCCTCGCGGCACACGCCATAGGCGCAGATGGCCGCTTCATCTGCCGGATAATGCGCGCCCTCAATCTGTCCCAGACCCATTTTCGCCATATTCGGCAGCTTCGGTTTTGCCACGTCCACCGCATGTCCAATCGTGCAGGCCCCCACGTCGCCGTATTCCGCTGCATCCGGCAGGTAACCCACGCCAGCCGCATCCAGCACCGTCAGAAAAATGCGCTTCATATGCCATATCTCCTTTACCTGTTTCATTTCTCTCAGCCGCCGTTTTTCGCGGTCTGCTATCTTCATTATACACGAGAATTTCTGGTTTGAAAAGGTTGTTTTTTATCAAAAAAGCGTGTATGATAGACTTATCATTCAATTTAGTTCAAGGAGGCGACGTTTATGCGCCGCATGTTTGACGAGCTTTATTCCTCCATGCC
>CAZGKQ010000047.1:2570-9642 GCA_964526125.1 uncultured Faecalibacterium sp. | reverse complement strand
AGCGCACCGTCTGCGCGATTTGCCGGAGCAGCTCACAGCATTCGACGCGAAAGCGACTTTTCTGCTTTTCCGGCGAACGCAGCGCCGCAAATTCCCGGATACTCATGGGCTTTTCCGGTACGTCCAGATAAACGATCATTGCCATCACCAGAGCATCCAGATCCTGTAGGGGCGATGATGACAGCGGCAGATCCCCTCGCCAGAGAACGTAATCCTGTAAATGGGTCATTCGGAATCCCTCCCTGACTTATTATACACATTTTTTGTAGAAAAGGTCAATGAAATTTTGTAAACATCCCTTTCTTTTTGGGGAAAATCCCGTGTGAATTCCATTCGTTTGCCGCTTCGCTGCAAAATGCTCCACAAACGCGGAAAAGTACGCAAAACCGCCATCTCCGGCAGGATTTCCGGCGTACCATGACGAATATAATGTTGGAAACATGGCGATAAGGGGCTTTTAAGCGTCCCTGAAGCTGTTTTTGTGCTGGAAAAATGTAAATTGTTCGGTATGTTCCGGCAGTTTGCTTGACAGCGGCCTGAAATTGCAATACAATGTTGGAAAACGACCTGCGCCAGTGGCGCATGAGGCTTGAGGTGAACCATTGATGAAGCACAGCTGGTATTGGATGCGGAAGGCTCTTGCCGTCGTCCTGGCGGTATCCCTCGGTGGCGCAGCGCCCCTGACTGGGCTGCACGCTGTGGCGGAGACCACCCCCGTCGCAGAGGAAGAAACGGTGACTGTTTCCGCTTATGGTATGGCGACGGCGGACAGTGTGATCGTGCGCAAGCAGCCGTCCACGAGCGCGAACTACTGGTTCAAGATTGATAACGGCTTTGTCTGCGAAATTCTGAATACCGTCGTCAAAAACGGAGAAACGTGGTATAAGGTCAACAGCACCCATCCCACGCCCAATGGCCGCACCTATATCGGCTATGTGAAGGCAGCGTTTTTCCGTCCGTTGACGGCGGAGGAAACGTCGGCCTATCTTTCCGGCAGCTTGACGACGGCCACGCCCACGGTGACGGCCACGCCCACGCCGAATACAACGGCGACGCTGCGTCCGTCGGTGGATGATACCATCAGCACGACGGACAGCCAGTTTAATACGGGCATCATGACCAGCGCCACCCCGGCTGGGGAAACATCGACCTCGACCGCGACGCCGACCCCTCAGGCGACGTATTCCACCGGGGAAATCACGGCCAGCGGCACGAACTTCCGCCTGACCCCCAGCATGGACGGGGAAGTCATTGGCCAGCTGAACAGTGGGACGGTGGTGACGCTGCTGACTATCCCGGAGACCATTGATTCCAATCACTGGTATTATGTGCGCTATAATGGTCAGACCGGCTATGTGCTGTCCACTTTCATCCGGGTGCTGACGGTCAGCGCCACGGCCACCCCGGCAGTCTCCGCGTATGGAACGGTCGCGCTGATCTATGATTCTGTGAACCTGCGCGACAGCGCGAACGGAACGACCAAAGCGGTCTGCACAGGCAAGGGCACCACGCTGACGGTGGTTGGTTCGTCGCAGTATGCTGGCGGCTATACCTGGTATCCGGTGTACTACGGCGTGGATCATCAGACCTACTACGTCCGTGGGGACGTGGTGGCGTATACCCCCGGCAGCAGCAGTGCCACGGCAACGGCCACCCCGGCAGCCAGCAGCGGCTACGGCTATGTCATCACCACCAGTGGAGGACTGAACCTCCGCCTCAGCCCCAGCGGCGAAACCATCGTGCAGATTCCGCGCAACGTGGTGCTGACCTGCATCGGCAATCCCGTACAACCCTCTGGCAGCAGCTATCTGTGGTATTATGTACGCTATAACAACATGGCCGGTTATGTGCGCGGCGACTTTGTGCGCGTATGCGATGCGGAAGGCAATGCACTGGGGACTGTGACGACGCAGCCCACGGCCACGCCCACCGCAGTGGTGTACAGCGGCTATATCAAGCTGACCAAGGTCGGCGTGAATCTGCGCAAAACCCCGGCTGGTACGTCTCAGGGACAGTATAGCAAGGGACTGATTCTGCCCATCGTTGGCGCGACGGTGTCCACTGGCAGTTCCAGCTGGTATTATGTGCGCACGCCGGATGGCAAAACCGGCTATATCCGCAACGATTGCGCCATGCTCTGCGACATGGCAGGTGCTCAGGTGACGGCCACGCCGGCACCGACGGCCACCACCATGGTCAGTAGCTATGGGTATGTTCAGATTACCAAGGCTGGTACGAATCTGCGCAGCACCATTGCCGGAGAAACGGTTCACCAGCTGAAGAAGGGGACGGTCTGGCCGCTGATCGGCTCGGTGATTACGAGCAATGGCGTGACCTGGTATCCCATCTCGGCGGAGGGCTATACCGGCTTTGTGCGTGGCGACTGCGCCTATCAGCTGTCTGCCTCCCAGGTGGAAAGCTATCTGGGCGGAAATGGCGTGCCGGAGCAAACCCCGGCCCCCACGGATGCCGCCACCGTCCAGACGACCTACGTCCAGACGATTGTGGATTATGTAAACCTGCGCGAATCCGCCAGCCGCGACAGCACGTCGAAGGCGAAGGTGAGAACAGGAACAGTGCTGGCCTATAATACCACGTCCACCTCCGGCACGTCCACCTGGTATCGCATCGTGTATAATGGACAGGAGCTGTGGGTGCTGGGCAGCTGCGTGAAGGTCATGACGCAGACGGAATACGAGCAGTGGCGCTTGCAGAATCCGGACACCGCCACGCCCCAGCCCAATGCGGCCAAGGGCTATATCGTGACCACCAGCGACGGCGTGAATGTCCGTTCCGCCGCCAACGGCAGCACCATCCTGACCCGGGTCAACAAGGGAACGGTGCTTCCTTACTATCAGGCGAATATCAAGGCTGGCAGCTACACCTGGTATCAGGTGCGGCTGAGCAACGGCACGGATGGCTATATCCGCTCGGACTTTGCCAGCCTGTGCGATGAAAACGGCGGCGCATTGCCCACGGCCACCCCCACTCCGACAACCGGTGCAACGTCCACCAGCAAGCCGACGGCCACCTACACCACGTTGCGCCTCGGTTCTTCCGGTGACGCGGTGACGCGCCTGGTGGAAGAGCTGATTGCGCAGGGCTACTACACGGGCAGCGTAACCAGCAGCTATACCTCCGAGGTACAAGCGGCGGTGCGCGCCTTCCAGGCCGCCAACGGTCTGACGGTGGACGGCATCGCCGGAAAGCTGACGCAGCACGCACTGTTCGGCACGGTTGAGCCGGGAACGGTGGACTATTCGGACTACACGTTCCAGTTCTACCCGGCGGAGAAGATCGACTGGTTCACCGGCGGCATTCAGCAGCTGTGGGCCAAGGGCGCGAGCTACAAGGTCTACGACGTGAAGACAGGCATCGTCTGGTGGGCGCGGCGCTGGTCCGGCGCGAACCACTGCGACATTGAGCCGCTGACGGCGGAAGATACAGCGCGCCTGTGTCAGATCTACGGCGTGAGCAATGCGCAGGAAATCTACGACAAGAACCTGTGGCAGCGCCGCCCGTGTCTAGTTACGATCGGCACGCGCACGTTTGCCTGTTCACTCTTCGGCATGCCGCACAACCCCTCTGGCGACACCATCCCCGATAACGACATGGTGGGTCAGATCTGCATGCACTTCACCAACTCCAAGGGGCATGAATCCGGCAAGGTGGATACCTACCATCAGGCCGCGATTGAGTATGCATGGCAGAACTGCCCGGCAGGACACAAGTAAATCAAAAACTTTCACTCGCTTCTGTCCAGATGGCAGGGGCGAGTGATTTTTTTGTCCGGCGAAAAACAAAATCTCAAAAAGGATGGGGTGGAAATGGCGCGGAGTCATTGACGCACCCTGTTCGGCGTGGTATAATTCAGAATGTATTCATATGCCAACATAAAGGAGCCGTATGGATAAACGAAACTATGCAATCGTGGCACTGGTGCTTGTAGCCGCGCTGGGTCTGCTGGGTATCGTCCTGCTGGGGCGACCGTCAGGCGACGGCCATGCGACGGGAACCATCGTGGTGACGGTGGACGGCGCGGAATATGCGCGGATTCCACTGGGCGAAAGCCAGACGTTGACGGTCGAGCAGCCCGATGGCAGCGTGAACGTCATTGAAATCTTGCCCAATGGCGCGGTGATGGCCTCCTCGTCGTGTCATAATCAGCTGTGCGTTCAGATGGGCGAGGTCACGCTGGATAATTGGGAAACGAGGGCGAATCAGCAGTACATCATCTGTCTGCCGAATCGCGTCAGCGTCGAATTGGTGGTGAATGAATGAGAAAAAAAACAGGCTTGGCGGTCATGCTGGCGTTGCTGCTGCTCTTTGGCGGATGCAGCGCCGGAAACCCATCGGATAACCCATCCGGAACACAGTCGCCGACGCAGCAGGAAACAGCATCCGCACAGGCGACGGTGGATCCGGCCAAACAGACCTCCGGCGTGGGCTTTTACTTCGATACGGTGGTGACCATCACGCTCTATGGGGCGGATGAAACGCTGCTCAGCGACATCTGGGCGGCCTGCGACCGGTATGAAAAGCTGCTCTCCAAAACGGTGGAAGGCAGCGACGTCAGCCGCATCAACAGCGCTGAAGGGGAAACCGTCACGG
Organism: uncultured Faecalibacterium sp.; assembly: GCA_964526125.1. GTDB lineage: Bacteria > Bacillota > Clostridia > Christensenellales > Aristaeellaceae > UBA11524. Next base: position 5,031 of record CAZGKQ010000047.1, on the reverse strand, counting down.
TGGATGCAGAAACGTGGCAGATCCTTCAGGAGGCGAAAAAGCTCAACGAACTCAGTGAAGGCGCATTCGCCATCACCATTGCGCCGCTGACCGCCCAGTGGGACTTTACCGGCGGCACAAACCGGATGCCGACGGATGAGGAACGGCTGGCGGCATTGCCTCTGGTGGATGATACGCAGCTGGTACTGAGCGAGGGAAACACCGTGACCCTGCCAGCCGGACACCAGATTGATCTAGGTGGCATTGCCAAGGGGTATATCGCCGATCAGGTGGCAACGCTGGTTCGCGGACGCTGCACCGGAGCCATGCTGAACTTTGGCGGCAATGTGTATGCGGTGGGGAAAAAGCCCAACGGAAATCCCTATCGCGTTGGCATTCAGGATCCGGAAAACCCCAACGGCGGCAATCCGATCGGGGTCGTTGAGGTGGCGGATAAGAGTGTCGTGACCAGCGGCATTTACGAACGCGGCTTCACGATAGACGGCGTGCGGTATCACCACATTCTTTCGCCGTGGACGGGGCTTCCGGCGGACAGTGATCTTGCGTCCGTGACCATCATTTCGGAAAGCTCGATGGCAGCGGATGCATGGGCAACAGCCTGCGTTGTGCTGGGCAGCGAGAAGGCGCTGGCGTTGACGGAAGCTTATGGCTATCCGGCCGTGCTGATTCTGCGCGATGGCACCATCCTGCTCAATGAGCCGATGCAGTCGCTTTCCTACGAAAGTCGGTAACAGCTTCTGATTTTCATTGACATATTTTCAGGAGGAGGAAAAAACCATGAGTGAAACCAAGACGACGAAAAAGCAGCTTCCTGCCTATCTGATTCTGGCGCTGATTGCGCTGGTGGCAGCACTGGCGCTGGCTGTGACGAACGCCATTACGGCTGGCCCGATCAAGGCGCATCAGGAAGCGGCGCAGAATGCTGCGTTCCAAAGCGTGATGGATGCGGACACCTTCGTCACGCTGGACGTGCCGGAAGGCAGCAACGTGACGGCACTGGTGGAAGGCAAAAAGGACGGCCAGACGGTCGGTTACTGCGCCGTGGCAGCCTCTAAGGGCTATGGCGGCGACGTGGCCGTGACCCTGGGCGTGGACATGAACGGCAAGATTGTGGGCTGCCAGATCGGCGACACCAACTTTGCCGAGACGGCTGGCTTCGGTGCGCGCTGGCAGGAATCCGCCCGTGCGGAAGCCTTCAAGGGGCTGGATGCCTTCGGCGGTGGCACGATTGAGGCCATTACCGGTGCGACCATCACCTCCAAAGCGGTGCTGGCGGCCTCCAACGATGTGCTGAGCTGCATCGCGCAGGTCATGGGCAAAGAGGTGGAAGGCGACGCGTTGTCCTTCGGCGTGAAGGAAGAAAAGCCCGTCGAACCCGTGAAGCTGGAAGGCGACGTGCATCAGGGGACGGCTGCCGGCTTCGGTGGCGCGGACGTGGTGGTTCGCCTGACGCTGAATGAGGATGGTACGGTGGCGGCGCTGGCCGTGGATGCGTCCACCCAGACAGCTGGCATCGGCACGCGCTGCGCGGATGAGGAATTCACGGCGCAGTTCATCGGCAAGAGCGGCCCGTTCACCGTGGGCGAAAATGTGGATGCGCTGACGGGCGCAACCGTGACCAGCAACGCGGCGGTGGAAGCCATCAATGCGGCGCTGGCTGCTCCGGCGATGGCGGCGGAAGATCTGGAAGCACAGCCGACGGAAGAACCCGTGGTGACGGAAGCCCCGGTGGCGGAAATCCCTGAAAATGCGAAGACGGCGACGATTGCGGCCTTTGGCGGTGCAGAAATCACCGTGAACGTGGCGGATGAAGACGGCGTGGTGACGTACCTGTCCGTGGAAGCATCCTCTCAGACGGCTGGTTTCGGCCAGAAGTGCGCGGAAGAAGCGTTCACGAACCAGTTCATCGGCAAGAGTGCGCCCTTCGCGCTGGGCGACGGCATTGACGGCGTGACGAGCGCAACGATTACCTCTCAGGCGGTGGTGGATGCGCTGAACAGCCTGTATGTGGTGGCGCAGCCGACGGAAGCCCCGACGGTGACGGAAGAACCCGTGGCAACCGAAGAACCGGTGCAGATTCCCGAAAACGTGAAGACGGCGACGATTGCGGCCTTTGGCGGTGCAGAAATCACCGTGAACGTGGCGGATGAAGACGGCGTGGTGACGTACCTGTCCGTGGAAGCATCCTCTCAGACGGCTGGTTTCGGCCAGAAGTGCGCGGAAGAAGCGTTCACGAACCAGTTCATCGGCAAGAGTGCGCCCTTCGCGCTGGGCGACGGCATTGACGGCGTGACGAGCGCAACGATTACCTCTCAGGCGGTGGTGGATGCGCTGAACAGCCTGTATGTGGTGGCGCAGCCGACGGAAGAACCCACGGCCGAACCGACGGAAGCCCCGACAGAAGAGCCGACTGCTGAACCCACGGAGGTTCCGACAGAAGAACCGACCGCTGAACCCACGG